>JAFAHL010000155.1 GCA_019237215.1 Hyphomicrobiales bacterium
GCTTTCGGTCGGTTTCTGGAACGCGCTCGTCCGCGGGATCAAGTTTCGCATCGTCGCCGACCGCGGCCACGCGCAGCCCGGCTATCTCTATCAGACCGTGTTCATGCGCAAGGATTTGATCGACAGCGGCCAGTTCAAGAGCCTCAAAGACCTCAAAGGCATGCGCATGGGCTTCGCTGCGCAGGGCGTGACCTCGCTGTCGCTGCTCAAAGAGGCGGCGAAGTACGCCGGCATCAAGTTCGAGGACGTCACACCGGTCTATTTGTCGTTCCCGCAGCAGATCGCGGCGCTCCAGAACAAGGCGCTCGACGGCACCCTGTTGATCGAGCCCCAGGCAACCGTCGCCGTCAACGCCGGATACGGCGTGCGTTTCATGGACACCAATGAGTTCTATCCATACCAGCAGATTTCGGTGATCTTCTTCAGCGACAGGTTTGCGACCGAGCGCAAAGAGGTGGCCGGAAAATTCATGCGCGCCTGGCTGCGCGGCGTGCGCAGCTACAACGATGCGATCAAGGATGGAAGGATCGCCGGAGCCAGCGCCGACGGGGTCGTCGCGATCATGGCGAAAAACTTAAATATGAATCCCGGCCTCATACGCGAGATGTATTCACAGGCCGTGGACGTGACCGGCGCGGTGAATGCGGCCGGCGTGCAGAAGGACCTCGACTTCTTCCTCCAGCAGGGCTGGGTCACCGGCCAGATCAAGGCGAGCGACGTGATCGACATGTCGTTTGCGCGGAAAGCGAGCGCCGAACTGGGCCCCTATCAGCGGACATCGCCGTGACGGTCCTCGCCAAGCCTGCCGAACCGGCGAGAGCCTCGAACATGATCTCGATCGCGGGTGTCGAGCTCGAGATATTCGAGCGCGGCCGCGGCGCGCCGATGCTCTATCTGCACGGCGGCGGCGGCATCGCGCTCGACCTTCCCTTCATCGATCTGCTCGCGAGCGAGCGGCGCATCGTCGCCCCATCGCATCCCGGGTTTGGAAAATCGTCGCTGCCCGACTGGCTCGACAGCGTGGACGACATCGCGCACATCTATCTGGAATTGATGGATCGCCTGGGTTTGACGCGAACCGACATCGTCGGCTTGTCGATCGGCGGATGGATCGCCGCCGACCTCGCCACCAAGGTGCCGGAGCGACTCGGGCGGCTGGTGCTGATCGGCCCGGTCGGCGTCAAGACCGGCCCGCCCGACAAGCTCGATGTCCCGGACGTGTTCGCGATGTCCCAGTACGAGCTCGATCGGCTGCGCTTTCACGATCCCGCGAAGAACCCGGTCGACCTGGCGTCGATGCCGGAGGAGGAGCTTCACATCCTCGCCCGCAACCGCGAGACGCTGGCGTTGTTGACCTGGGAGCCGTACATGCACAATCCCAAGCTCAAGCATCGGCTGCACCGGGTGAACGTCCCCACCCTCTTTGTGCGCGGCGCCAGCGACGGCATCGTCACTGCCGAGTATCTCGAGCGCTATGCGGCGCTCATCCCGCAGGCGCGGACCGAGACCATTGCGCAGGCGGGACACCTGCCGCAGGTGGAGCAGCCGACCGCGACCGCGGTGAAAGTGTTGCATTTCTTGCAAGTCGCGCAAGCGGCCGAGACGTCCGGAGCAAGATCATGAAAGCGTGGCACTTCAGCGAGAACGCCTATCCCTATCTGCCGCCCGCGGAGGAATACGAATCGATCCGCGTCTCGCTGCCCAATCGCATTTACGATCCGATGAAGGGCGCCGCGCTCTACGACCGTTACATCGACGAATGGCTGGTGGCCGAGGACGAGGGTGTGGAGATCATGCTCAATGAGCACCACCAGACGGCGACCTGCGTCGATCCGGCGGCACCGCTGGTGCTGGCGGCGCTGGCGCGGCTGACCAAGACCGCGCGGCTGTTGATCCTGGGAAATCCCGTCGCCAACCGTCGCCAGCCCGTGCGCGTGGCCGAAGAGATGGCCATGGTGGACGTGCTCTCAAAAGGCCGGCTCGAATGCGGTTTTGTGCGCGGCGTGCCCTATGAGGTGCTGCCGGCGAACAGCAATCCCGTTCGCATGAACGAGCGGCAATGGGAGGCGATCGACCTCATCATCAAGGCCTGGATCAGTCACGACGGACCGGTGAGCCATGAGGGTCAGTTCTTCCATCACCGCAACATCAATATTTGGCCGCGTCCCTATCAGCAGCCGCATCCGCCGATCTGGGTGTCGACGACCACGCCGGGTGGCGCCGGCCGCGTCGGCGGGCGTGGCTATGTGCAGGCGACGTTCCTGACCGGCTACCGCGGCACGCCCGCGATTTACGAGTCCTACCGCAAGGGCTGGCGCGAGGCCGGCCGCGGCCACGACGTTCCCGTCAACCGGCTCGCCTATGCCGCGCTGGTCTATGCCGGCGAGAGCGAGGCCGAAGCGCGCTCCGGCGCCGAGAAGCTGCTCTGGTACATGACGGCGAACAAGGTGCCGCTGCACTTTTGCTATCCGCCGGGCTACGTGCCGACGCCGGTGCACGCGCAAATCCTGCGCGGCGCCGCCGTCGACCAGCATGCGGCGAACCGAGCGAACGCGACCGTGGAGAAGGCGATCGAGGCCGGCATCATGTTTGCCGGCACGCCCGACCAGGTCTTCCACCAGATCAAGCAGATGTACGACCACGTCGGCGGCTTCGGCCATCTCCTGATCATGGGTCAGGCCGGGTTTCTCGAACACGACGAAACCGTGCGCGGGATCAAGACCTTTGCCCGCGAGGTCTATCCTCGGCTGAAAGAGGCATTTCCCGACACCGCGATCTCGGGCATGCGCGAAGCGCCGCTCGGCGCGCGCGTGGTGGCGTAAGACGAAATCGGCGGATTTGGGCTTCGAATTTCAAAGAAGGGAAAGCAGCAAAGTAGCATCTTGGAGCAATGGACGAGCGCCGTAATCGGCGTTCTGGCAACACCTTCTACCCTTGCCTGACGCGCGATTGTCCGATGTTCAGAACCGCCAGGTGAAATTGCCCTTGACCGAATGGTCCTGCGCGTTGCCGGCGAGCTGGCCGACATAGAAGATGCCGAGCTTCGTCTGCAGGTTGAGGTGCAGATCGCCGCCCGCTTCGACGAGCGCGGCGTCGGGCGCGATGGGGACGCCCCAGATGCCGAACCCCGCGCCGGTGCTGCGGAATGCAAGCGCGGCGGTCGGCGTGACCGTGCCGAAAGCATGCTGCCAGGCGAGCGACGCCCGCGGCACCAGCAGCATGCCGTTCGGCATGAGCTGGTTACTCGCCAAGCGCGCGCCCAGGGTCGCATAGCCGACGTCGTCCTGGTTGCTCGAGCCCGACAGCGCGCTCACGCCGCCGGTTTCGGTGAAGGGGTCTGCACTCAAATGCACCCAGGCGAGACCCGCGAACGGCTCGGCCGCGACATCGCTGAAGCTGATGCCGTAACCGAGTTCGCCAAACACTTGCCCCTCGGCGGCGCCGTAGCGTGCGCCCGCCTGCTCGGCGAAACCGGGAAAGACGATCGAGCGGTCGGTCGTGATCGTGTTCCAGGCGAAGACCGCGCCCGAGCGGACGTTCCACGCCCCAAAGCTCGCCCCCCCATAGGCCGCAAAATAGGCGGCATCGATGTTGGCTGAGCTGCCGCGCGCGGGGACGCTCACGGACGAATTGGTGTAGCCCACGGCCAAGCCTGCGCGCCACTCGCCGAAGCGGCGGTCGAAGCCGGCGAAGACGCCGCCGAGGTTGCGGTTAACTTCGGCGGCGTTGCCGTCGCTGTTGATCCTGCCCGTGGCGCCCACGCCCTCCGCCCAGAACATCATTTCAGGCGGTGGCGCCGGCGCCCTGAGCGGCGGGTTGCTCGGAGCGGGAGAATAGCCTTCCGGATAAACCAAAGTGCCGTCCGCGGGCCCATAGCCTTCCGGGTAAGCCCAAGTCCCGCCCGCGCGACGATAACCTTCGGGATAAACCAAAATTCCGTCTGCGGGAGGATCCGCATAGGCCAACATCGGCCCGCCCGCGCCGAGCGCGGCCGTGGCACCGGCCCCGCCTGCATAGGGCGCCTGGCGCAGCCGGCCCAGAATCGCCTGTCTGGCGTAGCGGCTGTCATCGATGATGGTCGACTGCGCGCTGGCGTGGACCTCGCCCGAGAGCGCATCGAACGCTTGTAGCGTGCCAGCTGGCGTGAGATTGGCGACCGCCTGCACCAGCGGCGTGAGCGGCGCGCTGCGATCCAAGGCCTCGGCAACGGCACGCTGGTTGCGCGTCTGGGCCAGCGACGCGAAGGTGATGTCGTTGCGCACCAGCGTGAGAAAAACATCATTGGGGTCGTAGCTCAGCAGCGGCGTGAGGAAAGCGAGATTGCTGGTGGCGCCAGTGAACGT
>JAFAHL010000438.1 GCA_019237215.1 Hyphomicrobiales bacterium
CACCATCACCTCGCCCACGTTCGGCTCGATGGTGCTGAAGGGATAGTTCGACGCCTGCGCCGCCGCGGTTGCCGTCAGCGCGTTGAAGAGCGTCGACTTGCCGACGTTGGAGAGGCCGAGGATGCCGCATTTGAAGCCCATGACGTTGCTCTGATCGATTACGCCGCGCGTTTCATTGGCTCATATGTGTCGTCCCCGCGAAAGCGGGGACGACGGCGGGAGCGGATCGCATTCACTCATCGGACCCTTCCGGCTCCTTGGAAAGGAAGAATCCCTTGGCCTGCATGGCGAGGTGCACCTTGTTCTGAAAGCTCGCGTCCTGGCCTTTCGCCAGCAGCTCGGCGTTGTCCGCGATGATGGCGCACAGCGCCTCGACCCACGGCCGCTCGTCCTTGGCGAAGTCGTTGAGCACGTAGGACTCGACCAGCTGCTTGAGGCCGGGATGGCCGACGCCGATGCGCACGCGCCGATAGTCGTTGCCGATATGCGCCGAGATCGAGCGCAGCCCGTTGTGGCCGGCGACGCCGCCGCCGGTCTTGAGGCGCACCTTGCCGGGCGCAAGGTCGATCTCGTCGTGCACCACCACGATGTCGGGGAGCCCGAGCTTGTAGAAATGCGCGGCCTCCGCGACCGCACGGCCGGACTCGTTCATGTAGGTGCCGGGCAGCAGCAGCAGCGCGCGCTCGCCGCCGAGCGGCCCCTCCGCCGACACGCCCTGAAAGCGCCGCCGCCACGGAACGATGCCGTGGCGCTTGGCGATCGCGTCGACCGCCATGAAACCGATATTGTGCCGGTTGCCGGCGTAGCGCGAACCGGGATTGCCGAGCCCGACGAGGAGCAGCATGGAAAAAGCCTATGGGTTCGTGTCCCGGGCGCAGCGCAGCACGAAGTGAAGCGAGTGGTGCGCTGCAGACACCGATCTCGGGTTTACCCGAGATCGGCACTCAAATGTGCGCAAGTCGGGTAAACCGCACTTGCACTGATCTCGGGTGCACCCGAGATCGGTGCTCATATGTGCGCAAGTCGGGCAAGCCCGACTTGCGGGACCGTCACGAACTCCGAATCTGGGAAGGTTCCGGATCAGCGGTGCACCGCTCCGCGTCAGAACGCTGCGCGCTGCACCGCGTCCGGGACACGACGCGATAGTGCCCTTACTTCTTCTCGGCGGCCGGCGGCTTCTTCTCCGCCGCAGCGGGGGCGGCAGCGGCGGGAGCGCCGGCGGCGGCGCCCGGAGCGCCCGCGGCCGCAGGCGCACCAGGCGCGGCGCCCGGAGCCGCGCCCTCGGGGGGAACGCCGGCTTCCGCGGCAGCGGCCGCCGCGGCGGCGGCGGCAGCGGCGGCTTCGGCCGCCGCCTTCATCTCTTCCGCGTAGCCCGACGGCGGCACGATGGTGACGAGGGTGTGATCGAACTTGCCCACGACGCGCACGTTCGGCGGCAGCGTGACCTCGCTCAGGTGCTTGGAGTAATTGATCTCGAGGCCCGAGATATCGACGTCGATCGATTCCGGGATGTTCTCGGGCGAGCAAATCACCTCGACCGAGTGGGTGACGGTGTTGACGGTGCCGCCGCGCTTGACGCCCGGCGCCTGGTCCGCGTTGACGACGTGGACCGGAATGCGCACCCGGATCTGCGCGCCTTCGCCCAGCCGCAGGAAATCCACGTGCACCGGCAGGTCCTTCACCGGATCGAGTTGGAAGTCGCGCGGGATGACGCGCTCCTTGGTGCCGTCGACGTCGAGCTCGTAGATGGTGGTGAGAAAGCGCCCGGCATAGATGCGCTGCTTGAGATCGGCGTGGTCGACCGAGACGTTGAGCGGCGGCTTGCCGTCGCCGTAGATCACGCCCGGCACGCGGCCGGCGCGGCGCTCGGCGCGGGCGGCGCCCTTGCCGGCCCGCGACCGCGCCTCCGCCTTCATCTGCTTGACGGTCGTCGCCATCTTGAAAATCCTCTTGCAACAAAACGGCCGCCGAGATCGGTGCGGCCCATCTCGGCGCAGGCGCGCCGTGCCGGCGGTTCGGCGCGCTTATAGCGAGCGCGATGGGGAAAGACAAGAATGCGCGCCGGCGCCGGCCGGGAAGGAAAACGACGGCGAGGCAAGCAGTTAGCGGTCGCCGCCGGATCCGAGCTTGGCTTCGAGCGCGGCGACGCGCGCCTTCAAGGCCTCAGTCTCCTCGCGCGCCAGCCGCGCCATCTCCTTGACCGCCTCGAATTCCTCGCGCTTGACCACGTCGAGGTCGCGCAGGATGCGGTCGGCCTGGTTGCGGAATACGGTCTCGAATTCGCGCCGCACGCCCGAGGCGACGCCGGCGGCGTCGTTCATCAGCCGCGCCATCTCGTCGAAGAAACGGTTGGTGGTTTGGGTCATGACTAGCCTCGGTTCGAATTCAACGCGCTGGCCGGAACAATGGTGATGGTCGGCCCCGCCCGCAAGGCCGGCCGGGGTCCTGCCTTATACCAGACCATCTCGATCTTGCGGCGATCGACCGCTTGGCGAATTTCGTGCCGGCCGAGACCGATGGGACGATCGCGGGACCGGATATCTCAAGACCCCGCACCGCGGCGCGCCCGGCAGCTTGACTTCGCAGCCTCGCTGCCCCCATCACCCCGGCACATAGCGCGCGAATCGCCCGATGCCGCTTTACGCCCTCCCCTTCCCCGCCTTCGACCCCGTGCTCGTTAGTTTCGGGCCGTTCGCGATCCGCTGGTATGCTCTCGCCTACATCGTCGGCATCCTGCTGGGTTGGCTTTATGCGCGCGCGATCATCCGCCGCGAGCGGTTCTGGGGCTCTCCGGTGCCCATGACCGTCACCGATTACGACGACTTCGTGCTGTGGGTGACGCTCGGCATCATCCTCGGGGGCCGGATCGGCTATGTCCTGTTCTACAATCCGAGCTATTTCGCCGCCCACCCGCTGGAGAGCTTCCA
Organism: Hyphomicrobiales bacterium; assembly: GCA_019237215.1. Lineage (GTDB taxonomy): Bacteria > Pseudomonadota > Alphaproteobacteria > Rhizobiales > Xanthobacteraceae > VAZQ01. The sequence goes on from JAFAHL010000438.1 coordinate 2,928, forward strand.
GCTGTGGAAGGGCGGCATGTCGTTTCACGGCGGCTTTCTCGGCTGCGTGCTCGCCGTGGTCTTGTTCGCCCGCCATCGCGGCCTGTCGATCCTCTCGCTGGGCGACATCACCTGCGCGGCCGGAACGATCGGGATCTTCCTCGGCCGCATCGCCAATTTCATCAACGGCGAGCTTTGGGGCCGCCCGACCGACGTACCCTGGGGGATGGTATTTCCGACCGGCGGGCCGTTGCCGCGCCACCCGAGCCAGCTCTACGAGGCGGTGCTCGAAGGGCTGCTGCTGTTCGTGGTGCTGACCGCGTTGATCCGCGCCGGCGCGCTCAAGCGGCCCGGTTTCATCCTGGGCGCGTTCAGCTTCGGCTACGCGGTCGCACGCTCGATCGGCGAACATTTTCGCGAGCCAGATCCGCAGCTGGGCTTCCTGTGGGGCGGGCTGACGATGGGAACGCTGCTGTCGCTGCCGTTGATGCTCGCGGGCATCGCGCTCATGGCGGCGGCCATGCGAAAGGAGACGGCGCGGCGGACATGACGGAGATTGGCCCGCTCGAGGCGGAGATTCGGCGCCGCATCGCGGTCGGCGGTGCGATGCCGGTTGCGCACTACATGGAGCTTTGCCTCACCGACCCCGAGCGCGGTTATTACGCCCGGCGCGACCCGTTCGGCGTCGCGGGCGACTTCATCACCTCGCCCGAGATCAGCCAGATGTTCGGCGAGCTGATCGGCCTGTGGGCGGCGGCGACCTGGCGGGCCATGGAATCGCCCGCCCAGGTCAATCTGGTCGAGCTCGGGCCCGGCCGCGGCACCATGATGGTCGACGTGCTGCGGGCGGCGCGGGTGATGCCGGACTTCCGCGCCGCCATCGGCGTTCACTTGATCGAGGTCAGCGGCGCGCTCGTGGGCCTGCAGCGGTCGGCCCTGAGCGGCGTCGACGTGCCGGTGTCGTGGCATCGATCGATCGAGGAGGTTCCCGAGGGCGCGCTGATCGTGCTCGCCAACGAGTTCTTCGACGCGTTGCCGATCCGTCAGGCGGTCATGTGCGCCGACGGCTGGCATGAGCGCGTGATCAAGATCGGCGACGACGACAAGCTTCATTTCAGCATCGATCGCGATCCGATCCCGCTGTTCGACAAGCTGTTGCCGCGCACGCTGCGCGCGGCCAAGATCGGAGAGATTTTCGAGTGGCGCACCGACAACATCGCGCTCGAGATCGGCCGGCGCGTGGTGCGCTCGGGCGGCGCCGCGCTGATCATCGATTACGGCCACCGCGAGAGCGCCATCGGCGAGACGCTGCAGGCGGTCGGCGGGCACGAATTCGCCGAGCCGCTGCTGGCGCCGGGCCTGGTCGATCTCACCGCGCACGTGGACTTTCAGGCGCTGGCGCAGGCGGCGGAAGGGATGGGCGCGCGGGTGCACGGGCCGCTGCCGCAGGGCGAGTTCCTGCGCCGGCTCGGCATCGAGCAGCGCGCGGCGGCGCTCAAGGCGGCGGCGCCGCCCGACTTTGCCGCCACCATCGACGCCGCGCGCGTGCGCCTCACCAGCGAGGATCGCACCGGCATGGGCCGCCTGTTCAAGGCCATCGCCGTGGCCAACTCCAAGCTCGATATCCTCCCCGGCTTCGAAACGTGAGCGCCGTCCCGACGATGCCGGCAACAAATTCACGCCACGGGCAAGCCCGGCATGACACAATGGCAGCGATGCTCCAGGCCGCCTCCCTCCGCGCCCTCGCCCACGTCCGCCACGTCTTCTTCACCCGCGAGGGCGGCGTCTCCGACGGCGTCTACGCGAGCCTCAACGGCGGGCCAGGCTCCGACGACGCGCCCGCCAAGGTAGCGGAGAACCGCGCGCGCATGGCGGCGGCGCTCGGGGTCGCGCCGGATCACCTGCTCACCGCCTACCAGGTGCATTCCCCCGACGTGGTGACCATCGAGCGGCCGTGGCCGCCGCACGAGCGGCCGCGCGCCGATGCGATCGTGACCGCCGTCCGCGGGCTCGCCATCGGCGTCACCACCGCCGACTGCGGCCCCGTCCTGTTCGCCGACGACACCGCCGGCGTGATCGGCGTGGCCCATGCCGGCTGGCGCGGCGCCGCCACCGGCGTTCTGGAAGCGACCATCGCCGCCATGGAGCGCTGCGGGGCCGACCGCGGTCGCGTCGCGGTCGCGCTCGGGCCGACCATCCGCCAGCCGAATTACGAGGTCGGGCCCGAATTCGTCGCTCGCTTCAAGGCCGAGGACGGGGCCAACGAACGGTTCTTCCGCGCGTCTTCGACACCGCAGCACGCCCTGTTCGATCTTCCCGGGTATATCGCCGCCCGCCTCGCCGCCGCCGGCATCCGCGGCATCGAGGATCTCGGCCATTGCACCTATGCGGATGCGGCGCGGTTCTTCAGTTACCGGCGCTCGACCCACCGCAAGGAGCGCGACTACGGGCGCCACATCAACGCTATCGCGCTCGTCGGGTAACTCCGATTCGGCGGAAAATGGCGTGAATCCGCGGGGACAAAGCCCGCTTCCGGTTGCCCGTCATATTGCCAGCCTTGCCGCCTCCTTGTTATCAGGGCGCGCGGCAGAGGAGCTTCCCGCCAGGAGACAGGATGCGGCCCAATAACGGAGCGATCAAGCTTGTCGCCGGCAACTCCAATCCTCCGCTTGCCGACGCCATCGCCGCCTACCTCGCGACCCCCCTGACCAAGGCGGTGGTGCGGCGCTTCGCCGACATGGAAATCTTCGTCGAGATTCAGGAAAACGTGCGCGGCACCGACGTGTTCGTCATCCAGTCGACGTCGTATCCAGCCAACGACAACCTGATGGAATTGCTCATCATCATCGACGCGTTGCGCCGCGCGTCGGGGCGGCGCGTCACCGCGGTCATCCCCTATTTCGGCTACGCGCGGCAGGACCGCAAGCCGGCGCCGCGCACGCCGATCTCGGCCAAGCTCGTGTCCAACCTGATCACCCGCGCCGGCGCCGACCGGGTAATGACGCTCGATCTGCACGCCGGGCAGATCCAAGGCTTCTTCGACATCCCGACCGACAATTTGTACGCCGCGCCGATGATGGTGCGCGACATCAAGGAGCGTTTCGATATCGGCAAGGTGATGGTGGTTTCGCCCGACGTCGGCGGCGTCGGCCGCGCCCGCGGCCTCGCCAAGCGCATCAATGCGCCGCTCGCCATCGTCGACAAGCGGCGCGAGCGCGCCGGCGAATCCGAAGTGATGAACGTGATCGGCGAGGTCGAAGGCTATACCTGCATCTTGGTCGACGACATCATCGATTCCGGCGGCACCGTGGTCAACGCCGCCGATGCGCTGTTGGAGAAGGGCGCGACCGAGGTCTACGCCTATATCACCCACGGCGTGCTCTCCGGCGGCGCGGTCGCCCGCATCACCGCCTCGCGGCTCAAGGAGCTGGTCATCACCGACTCGATCCAGCCCACCCAGGCGGTCAAGGTCGCCCGCAATATCCGCACGCTCTCGGTCGCCAGCCTGATCGGCGAGGCCATCGGCCGCACCGCCGCCGAGGAGTCGGTGTCGAGCCTATTCGACTGACGGGAATCAAGAATCGGGAGTAGGCACGAGGCAACCGCGGCCCCCGCGGCCGACGGAACCTGTGGAGAAACGACTCCGCCGGCGAGATATCCACCAAGCGATCATCGCGACCCCGCCCGATTGTGCTTCAGCCACCGGAATCGATGGGGTTATATTCGAGTCACCAAGTGATTCGCCCCGGAGCGGTCGACCAGCTCCACCGGCGACCGCGTGAGCGAGCGGCGAGCTGTGCGCGTGCGCATCCCACTTCCAGGGCGGAGACCGGCATGTCCCTCATCGACTTTACCGAACAGCCCCACGACAACCCGCTCGAGGTCGTGGAGCGGGTGGCGTCGACCAACGGCTGGTCGTTCGAGCGCGCGGGCGAGGACGAGATCACCATCCTGGTGGCCGGGAAATGGAGCGACTACCAGGTTTCCTATACCTGGATGTTCGACATCGAGGCGCTGCATCTCGCCTGCGCCTTCGAGCTCAAAGTGCCGGAGCGCTCCCGCGGCGAGGTGCAGCAGCTCATCTCGCTGATCAACGAGCAGATGTGGGTCGGGCATTTCGACCTGTGGGTTCAGGACGGCCTAGTCATGTACCGCCACGCGCTGGTGCTCACCGGCGGCGTCGAGGCGTCGGGCCGGCAGTGCGAGGCGCTGCTCGCAACCGCGCTCGATGCCTGCGAGCGCTACTTCCCCGCCTTTCAATTCGTGGTCTGGGCGGGCAAGCCGGCGCGCGAGGCGCTCGACGCCGCCATGTTCGACACCCAAGGGCAAGCGTAAGCTCGCCACGAACGCTCGCGTCACAGCCCGGCACGACCGGCGGGAGCGCAGTCATGAGTTCATCAGCGAATCCGCAAGCCCAACCGCGTCCGCTTGCCGACCTGTGCGGGACCATCCTGCTCGCCGGCGCGGGCAAAATGGGAAGCGCCATGCTGGAGGGCTGGCTGGCGCTCGGGCTCGCACCCGAGATGATCGCCGTGGTCGAGCCGCAGCCCAGCCGCGAGATCGCGGCGCTGCGCGAACGCGGCCTGCGCCTCAATCCGTCGCGCGACGCGGTCGACGAGGTCGCCGCGGTGGTGATCGCGGTCAAGCCGCAGGTCGCCGGCGAAGTCATGCCGGCGCTGGCGCCGTTCGTGGGCGGCGCGAGCGTGATCGTGTCGATCATGGCCGGGCGGACCTTGCAATTCCTCGCGCGCAGCTTGCCGGGCGCCGCGATCGTTCGCGCCATGCCCAATACGCCGGCCGCGATCGGCCGCGGCATGACCGTCGCAGTGGCGAATGCGCGCGTCTCCGACCCGCAGCGCGCGCTCGTCGACGCGCTCTTATCCGCGGTCGGCAGCGTGGAATGGGTCGCCGACGAAGCGCTCATGGACGCGGTGACCGCGCTCTCGGGCTCGGGGCCGGCCTACGTGTTCCTGCTCGCCGAGGCGATGGCGCGCGCCGGCACCGTCGCGGGTCTGCCGGCAGCGCTCGCCGCCACGCTCGCACGCGCCACGGTCGCGGGCGCGGGCGAGCTGCTGCATCGCTCGCCGCTCGACGCCGCAACCCTGCGGCAGAACGTGACTTCGCCCGGCGGCACCACCGCCGCCGCGCTCGAGGTGCTGATGGCCGAGGGCGGACTAGAACGGCTGATGACCGCGGCCATCGCCGCCGCCACCAAGCGCTCGCGCGACCTGGCGGGGTGAGCCGATCGCTTGCGCGGGGTGAAACGAATGCGCCGCGAGCGCCGACACCACGCCGCGCGGCCGCCCCTGGAACCATCCACGCAGCCGGCCTACATTGAGCGCACCGGTTCAGGTCAGGAGTTTCGGCATGGCCCGCAAATCCGCGCGCAAATCCGCGCGCAAGTCCGCGCGCAAGTCAGCTGCCCGTCCCGCCTCGCGCCCCGGCAAATCCGAACGCGAGCGCATCATCGACGCCTTCATGACGTTGCTCGCCGAAAAGTCGATCGAGCGGATCGGTTTTGCCGAGATCGCCAAGAGGGCGGGCGTCTCGCTCGCCGACCTGCGCGGCTCGTTTGCCTCGACGCTCGCGATCCTCGCGGCGCACATGAAGGCGATCGACCGCGCGGTGCTGGCCGGTGGCGACACCGACATGGACGAGGAGCCTCCGCGCGAGCGCCTGTTCGACGTATTGATGCGGCGGCTCGAATTGCTCGCCCCGTACAAAGACGCGGTGCGCTCGCTCATACGCTCGGCGGCGCGCAATCCCGGCCTCGCCTTGGCGCTGAACCCGCTTGCCGTGCGCTCGCAGCAATGGATGCTGACCGCCGCCGATATCGGCGCCTCCGGCCCGCGCGGCCTGCTGCGCGCGCAGGGGCTTGCGCTATTGTTCGCGTCGGTGCTGCGCACCTGGATCAACGACGAGGACGAGGGCCTCGCGCCCACCATGGCCGCGCTCGACCGCGCGCTCGCGCGCGGACAGCGCTGGTCGGGCTTTCTCGACGACCTGTTTCGGATTCCCGCCAGCGCCTGGCGCTTGCGCCCGCGCCGGCGCCGCCGGCGCGACGAGGACGAGGACACGGTGGCGGCTTAGATCGGCACCCGCACCGTCGCACGCAGTCCGCCGAGCGGGCTATCGGACAAGATGATGTCGCCGCCGTGGGAGCGGGCGATGTCGCGCGCGATCGCGAGCCCGAGGCCGGTGCCGCCTTCGTCCTGGTTGCGCGCGTCGTCGAGCCGCAGGAACGGCTTGAACACCTCTTCACGCAGATGCGCTGCGATACCGGGGCCGTCGTCATCCACGGTGACGGTGAGCCAGCGGTGGTCGCGGTGGCCGGTGATCGAGATCGACGGCGCATAGCGCGCGGCGTTCGAAACCAGATTGGCGAGGCAACGCTTGAACGCCGCCGGTCGCACGGTGACGATCGGATGGCCGTGGAAATTCACGCTCGACTTGTGGCCGTTGCGCTCGGTGTCGGTCTTGAGCTCCTCCAAGAACGCGCCCATGTCGGTCGGCGCCGACTGCTCGCCCGAATCCCCGCGCGCGAAGGCGAGATAGGCCTCCAGCATGCGGCCCATCTCGTCGACGTCCTTCTTCATCGCATCGACCTCGGGAGTGTCGCCGATGAGCGCGAGCTCGAGCTTGAAGCGGGTGAGAATGGTGCGCAGGTCGTGCGAGACCCCCGCCAGCATGGCGGTGCGTTGCTCCAACGCGCGCTCGATGCGGCGTTTCATCTCGATGAAGGCGACCGCGGCGCGACGAACCTCGCGCGCGCCGCGTGGGCGGAAGTCGGGCACTTCGCGCCCCTTGCCGAAGCTCTCGGCGGCGTCGGCGAGCCGCAGAATCGGCCGGATCTGGTTACGCAGGAACAGCACCGCCACCGTGATCAGCACCAGCGAGGTGCCGACCATCCATGCCAGGAAGATGTGCGAGTTGGACACGTAAGCGGCGCGACGGGGCGCGAACACGCGCATCACCGCGTTGTCGAGCTTGACGCGGATCTCGAGCAGCGCCGAGCGCCCGACGGTGTCGATCCAGAACGGCCGGCCGATCTGCTTGCGAACCTCCTCCGACAGCGCCTGGTCCACCAGCGAGAAAAACGGCTTCGGCCCCGGCGGCGGCAGCTCGGTGACCGGCAGAAAGTCGACGACCAGCCCGAGCTTGTCTTGCGCGATGCGCCGCAGCTGGGCGTAATCCTGCGGAAAAACCTTGTCGACCTCGATCAAGGTGGCGATGTCCTGCACCACGCCGGCGGAGAGCCGCTGCGTGACCAGGTTGTAGTGCCGCTCCATGAACATGAAGGCGACGACCGACTGCAACACCACCATGGGCGCGATGATGATCAACAGCGCGCGCGCATAGAGGCCCGTCGGCATCATGCGTTTGAGCGTGGCGCTGCTGCGGTCGTAGAGCTCGTAGCCGCGGTCGGCGGCGGAGCGCAACGCCGCCACGCTGGGTAGCGCCGCCACACTGGAGCGCAGCGCGCTCAAGCTCGAGCGCAGCGCGGCGATGCCGACGTCGAGGCTGGTCATGGCGTCGTCACCAGCCGGTATCCGATGCCGCGCACGGTCTGCACCAGCAGCGGGTTGGCCGGATCGTGCTCGATCTTGCGGCGCAGGCGATTGACCTGCACGTCGACGGCGCGCTCGCCGGTCGCGCCGTCGTTGCCGGCGAGCGTCTGCCGCGGCACGGTCTCGCCGGGGGTGGCGGCGAGCAGGCGCAGCATGTCGCGCTCGCGATCCGTCAGCCGCACGATCTCCTCGCCGCGCTTGAGCTCCCCGCGCGCGAGATGGAACCGGAACTCGCCGAAGCGCACCGATTCCACCGGCGCAGCCGTGGCCGGGCGAGCGCGCCGCAGAATGCCGGCGATGCGCAGCGAAAGCTCTCGCGGCTCGAACGGCTTGCTCACGTAGTCGTCGGCGCCGATGGAGAGACCTTCGATGCGGCTCTGCGCTTCGTCGCGCGCGGTCAGCATGACGATCGGCACGCTCGAGGACGCGCGCAGATCGCGGGCGAGGTCGAAGCCGGTCTCTCCCGGCATCATCACGTCGAGGATCAGCAGGTCGAAGCGCAGCCCCGCGAGCTTGGCGCGCGCGTCGGCGGCCGTCTCCGCCGTGGTGACGCGGTAGCCTTCGGCGAACAAGAAGCGCGAGAGCAGAGCGCGGATGCGGCGGTCGTCGTCGACCACCAGCAAATGGGGGGCATCGTCGGGGAGAGCGGCGGACGCCGTGGTCATGGCCCGCATCCCGGCCTCGGCTCAGCCGCGCGGGCGCCGCGCGCGGTCGGCGCGCGCGATGAAGCGCAGCACGGCGTCGCGATGATCGGCGTTGATCATGGCGGTGAGAAATCGGCAGGCGGCCTCGTGGGCGTCCGGCCCCAGCTCGGACAGGGCGCGCGCGATGCGCGCGGTCTGCAGTCCCGCAAGCTTCATCGCCAAGCTCTCGCCTTTCGCCGTGACGTAGAGCAGGCGCTGGCGGCGGTCGTTGGCGCCCTCTTTCTGCACCACGTAGCCCTGATCGATGAGCTGCTTGAGCACCCGGCCGAGCGATTGCTTGGTGATTTTCAGGACATCGAGCAGCTCCGCAACCTTCATACCGGGATTGCGGTTGACGAAATGCAGCACCCGGTGGTGCGCGCGCCCGAAGCCCAATTTCGCCAGCACGTCGTCGGGGTCGCCGATGAAGTCGCGGTAGGCGAAGAACAGAAGCTCGATGACGTCCCAGATGGGCTCATTGCCGCGGCCCGCCCGCTCGGCGCCCGGAAACGCCCGATCGGTTGCAACTGGGACGGTTAGGTCAGCCATGTTGACATATTTAGGTCAGATTGTTATCCAACAAGAGGCCGCCACGAAAGGATCGTGCCCGCGGCCCCGCCCCGAGCGGATTGCGCCAGAGGCGCAAGCGCGCTCTCATGGTCGGGCCGAAACATACCGAGTGTCGGCCCGCGACGCAAAAGCATAAGGAGGGGGACGGCGCCCGCGGGCGCCGGACCGGCCTGCGAGGAGAACCGCGATGGCAGAAAAACCGTACGACCGCCTCGATGGGGTCATTTGGTACGACGGCAAGCTGGTGCCCTGGGGCGAGGCGACGCTGCACGTGCTCTCCCACGGCTTGCATTACGCGAGCTCGGTGTTCGAGGGCGAGCGCGCCTATGGCGGCGAGATCTTCAAATGCACCGAGCATTCGCAGCGCCTGAAGCGATCGGCTGAGCTGCTCGACTTCGACATCCCCTACTCGGTCGCCGAAATCGACGCCGCCAAGCGCCTGGTGCTGGAAAAGAACGGCCAGAGCGACGCCTATGTGCGGCCGGTCTCCTGGCGCGGCTCGGAGATGATGGGCGTCTCGGCGCAGCACAACAAAATCCACCTCGCCATCGCCACCTGGCAATGGCCGAGCTATTTCGACCCGGTGCAGCGATTGAAGGGCATCAGGCTCGATCTCGCCGACTACCGGCGGCCGGACCCGAAGACGGCGCCCACGCGCGCCAAGGCCGCGGGCCTCTACATGATCTGCACCATTTCCAAGCACATTGCCGAGCGCAAAGGCTACGCCGATGCCATGATGCTGGATTGGCAGGGCCGGGTGGCGGAATGCACCGGCGCCAACATCTTCTTCATCAAGGACGGCAAGATTCACACCCCGATCGCGGACTGCTTCCTCGACGGCATCACCCGCCAAACCGTGATCGAGTTGGCGAAGAAGCGCGGCATCGAGGTGATCGAGCGCCGCGTCATGCCGGACGAGCTGAGCCAATTCTCGGAGTGCTTCATCACCGGCAGCGCGGCCGAGGTCACGGCGGTCTCGGAGATCGCGCAGTGGAAATTCACTCCCGCCGCGATCACGCAGCAACTCATGGCCGACTACACCGCCGAGGTGCAGCCCAAGGGCAAGAAGCAAGCGGCCTGATTCGGCAGCGCCTGCCGGCGTTCAGTCAATCGCGGATCACCACCAGCCGGTCGGTGCCGGATTCTCCACCCCACGCCTCGCCCGGCCGGCCCAGCATCTGGCGGACATTTGCGTTTTTCTTGTCGCTGGGAAAGGTGGTGTAGGTCTCGGTCTTGGGATCGAAACGTTGCACGGCGTTGGCGGCCCAATCCGTCGCCCACACCCGATCCCTGTCGTCGACATAGATCGCGTAGGCGCCCCATTTGCTCTGCGGCATCGGATAAGTCGCCCAAGCCTTCGTCACTGGGTCGTAGCGGCCGATTGCTCCCGCGTCCCACAAGCTTACCCACAGCATGCCATTGGAATCCGACCAGATGCGGCGCGGCCCCACGCCCGGCTTCGGTGGTTGCACCACCATGACGGCGCCGGTCGCCGTATCGATCCTTGCAATGTGGTCGCCGGCAAGCGATGCGTACCAGACGTCACCAGCCGGTGTCGCAGTGATGCCGTAAGGACCCGGGCCTTTGGGCGCCTTCCACGCATCGACCCGCCCGGTTCTGGGATCGGCGCGCCCGTAGATCCCGCTCTGGCCGGTGAACCACACGATGCCGTTCTTGTCGAAGGCCAACGTGTTGAGGTTGGCGCCTGCAAACGCCTTCGGCAGCGGGAACAGCTTGACCTCTTTGCTCTTGGCGTCGACCCGCGCGATGGCGTTCTGCCCCCCTTCAGTCAGCCAGGCATTGCCATCGGGCCCGACGATCACGCCGTGCGGCGCCGCACCGGGCCCGAGCGGAATCTTCTCGAGCTGGCCGGTCTTGGGGTCGAAGCGGCCGGCAAATCCTTGGCTTTGACCGCTGAACCAGACCGTGCCGTCCGGTGCCGGTGCGACATCATGCGGGAAGGAGCCGGGCGGCAACTGGTAAAATGCCATATCTGCCGCTTGTGCAATGCTCGCGGCAAACACCAGCGCGGCGGGCGCGAGGAAGAAAAAGCGAATCATGACCTTTCCTCCATCAGCCTGTAGGTCGCTTCAAGCCCGCTGCAGGAGCCCGGCCGCATGTGCTCGCGATTGTCGGGCCGCGTGAGCGGGCAGGCCTGCGCGCAATCACTCCGCCGCGCGCGCACCGCCCGCAGGCGTCCAGCGATCGGCCAGCGCGTCGTCGGAGTGCTTGGCGTCGACCCAGACCTTCGCAGGCGGTTTTGCATCGGCATTGCCGGCAAATTCGATTTGCTTCCAGAACGGCGCGCGGGTCTTGAGGTAGTCCATCAGGAACTCGGCGGCGGCGAAGGCGTCCTGCCGGTGCGCGGCGGCGGTGACGACGAGGACGATGTCTTCGCCCGGCTCGAGCCGGCCATAGCGGTGGATCACGGTGACGCCGAGCAGTGGCCAGCGCCGCTCGGCCGCCTCCACGTGGCGCGCGACCTCGGCCTCGGCCATGCCCGGGTAATGCTCGAGCGTCATGGCCGCGAGCGGCACGCCGCGCTCATCGCTGCGGCAGATCCCGGTGAAGGTGACGACGGCGCCGATATCGCCGCGGTCGCGGCGCAGCTTTGCCACCTCGCTCGCGCTATCGAACGGCTCGCGCTGCAGTCGGATGGTAGCAGCCATCTGCATCTCCGACCGGGCTAGTGTGGTGGATTTGAAGTTCCTACGAATATGCGGCGACCTGGCATAGGAACTTCAAATCCAAAAACCACACTAGAGTCCAAGTTTGCTAGTGTCCCTTTGATTCCGAAGTTCGCATGAGCTTGTGCCGCAAGGGCTTGCGAACTTCGGAATCGGGACACTAGCCCCCCGTCATCGGCGGGAAAAAGGCGATCTCGCGCGCGCCCAAAATGGCCGCGTTGTCGCGCACGTGCGTCCGATCGATCGCGGCGCGGATCACCTTCGGATTCTCGAACGCGTGGGCATATTCCTCGCCGCGACGGCTGAGCCAGGTCATGAGATCGGCGACCGTGGCGATGCCCGCCGGCGGCTCGATCTCCTCCTCGGGCTTGCCGATGCGCTCGCGCACCCAGGCGAAGTAGCGAAGCTTCAAGGCTCAATCCTCGGTCAGATGCCGCACGCCGGCGCGGAAATAGTCCCAGCCAGTGTACAGCGTCAGCAATGCCGACAGCCACAGCAGGGCAAGCCCGATCGGCGTCACCACCGGCACGACCGCGTCGCCTGCCTTGCCGGCGATGAGGAACCCGACGGCGACGAGCTGCAGCGTCGTCTTCCATTTGGCGAGCTGGGTCACCGGCACGCTCACGCGCAACTCGGCGAGATATTCGCGCAGGCCCGAAACCAGAATCTCGCGGCAGAGGATGACGATCGCCGCCCATAGCGACCAGCCGCGGATGGTGCCGTCGGCGGCCAGCATCAACAGGCACGACGCGACCAGGAGCTTGTCCGCGATCGGGTCGAGCATGCGGCCGAAGGCGGATTGCTCGCCCCATTTGCGGGCGAAATAGCCGTCGAGGACGTCGGTCACTCCCGCGCTGATGAAGATCACCACGGCGACCCAGCGCAGCCACAGCCCGCCCTGCAGAATGTCCTGCCAATAGAGGCACGCCACCACCGCCGGAACCGCGGCGATGCGGGCATAGGTCAAAAGGTTCGGCACCGCGAGCCGCCGCGCCGGAACCTGTCTCGAGGTGACCGTATTCATGGACCGAAGGAATACCCTTCCCGCGCCCGCGTCAAACGGGATGCTGCCGCCGTCCCCATCGCCGCGGCCCGGCCTGGTCCGGCGCCGCCGCGCATGCACGAATTAGAGACACCACTTCCATACATAAATATGACGCGCATTCGCGACTTGCATGCCTGTTCCGCCGCCATCGATGCCGACGCGGAACGCGCTACCCCGCGCGCTCGTGGAAGAAGTCGTAGATCTTGCGCGCGGTCTCGGCGTTGATCCCGGGCACCTTGGCGAGATCGGCCAGCGCCGCGCGCTCGATCGCCTTGAGCGTGCCGAAATGGTGGAGCAAGGCGCGCTTGCGGATCGGGCCGATGCCCGGGATCTCTTGCAGTCCCGCCTCGCGGATGTCGCGGCGGCGCCGGACGCGGTGCGAGCCGACCGCGAAGCGATGCGCCTCGTCGCGCAGCCGCTCGACGAAATAGACCGCCGGATCGCGCGGCTTGAGCTTGAACGGCTCGCGCCCGGGCAGGAAGAAGGTCTCCATCCCGGCGTCGCGGTCCGGGCCTTTGGCCACGGCAACGAGCGGCACGTCGACGATGCCGAGCGCCGCCAGCGTCTCCTGCGCCGCGGTCAGCTGCCCGCGGCCGCCGTCGATAATGACGAGATCGGGCCACGGTGAATCATTGTCCCCATCCCCGATATCGATGGGTGCGCCGGCGTCCGCCGGTGCCATCGCGAGCGCCTGCGCCGAAGTGGGCGGCGTGCCCGGCAGCGGGCGCGGCGCCTCGTTCATCAGCCGCTTGAAGCGGCGGCTCAGAACCTCACGCATCATGCCGAAATCGTCGCCGGGCGCGAGATCGGCGGCGCGGATGTTGAACTTGCGGTACTGATTTTTTTGGAACCCCTCCGCCCCGGCGACGATCATGGCGCCGACCGCGTTGCTCCCCTGGATGTGGCTGTTGTCGTAGACCTCGATGCGCCGCGGCGGCCGCGCCAGGACGAAGACCCCGGCCAGCAATTCCAACAGCCGGCGCTGGGACGAACTCTCGGCAAGCTTGCGCGCCAACGCCTCGCGCGCATTGGCGAGGGCGTGATCGACGAGGTCCTTCTTCTCCCCGCGCTGGGGCACGCCGACCTCGACCTTGCGGCCGCTCTTGATGCTCAAGGCCTCGGCCAGCAGCGCGCGCTCCTCGATCTCGTCGGAGATGAAGATTGCGCGCGGGCTCGGCTTGTCGTCGTAGAACTGGGCGAGAAACGCGCCCAGCACCTCGCCGGCCGAGAGCGAGCGGTCGGCCTTGGGGAAATACGCGCGATTGCCCCAGTTCTGGCCGGTGCGGAAAAAGAATACTTCCACGCAGCTGAAGCCGCCGGCCTGATGCAGGGCGAACACGTCGGCCTCCTCGACCCCGTGCGGGTTGATGCCCTGATGCGATTGCACCGCCGAGAGCGCGGCCAGCCGGTCGCGGTAGATGGCGGCGCGTTCGAAGTCGAGCGCGGCGGAGGCTTTCTCCATCTCCGCCGCCAGCTCGTCCTTCACCGCCTGGCTCTTGCCCGACAGGAACGCGTTCGCCTCGCGCACCAGCTCGCCGTATTCGGCGAAATCGATCTCGCGCGTGCAGGGGCCGGAGCAGCGCTTGATCTGATACAGCAAGCACGGGCGCGTGCGGCCCTCGAAGAATCCGTCGGAACAAGAACGCAGCAGAAAGGCGCGCTGCAGCGCCGTAATCGTGCGGTTGACCGCCCAGACCGAGGCAAACGGGCCGTAATAATTGCCCTCGCGGCTGCGCGCGCCGCGATGCTTGAGGATTTGCGGCGCCCAGTGGTCGGCGGTGATCAGGATATGGGGAAACGACTTGTCGTCGCGCAGCAGCACGTTAAAGCGCGGGCGCAAGCGCTTGATCAGGTTGGCTTCGAGCAGAAGCGCCTCGGTCTCGGTCGCGGTCGAGACGAACTCGAGCGCCGCGGTCGCCGCGATCATGCGTTCGATGCGGGGGTCGTAGCCGGTCGGGCGGCCATAGGCGATGATCCGTTTGCGGATGTTCTTGGCCTTGCCGACATAGAGCACGTCGCCCTTGGCATCGATCATGCGATAGACGCCGGGCGAGGACGGGGCGAGCTTGGCGTGACGCGCGATCACCGCGCGGCCGACGGCGAGCGGGCCGGCGGCGGCGAGGTCGAGGTCCGCTTCCGGCTCGGGCAGCGCCTGCTCCTCGTCCTCCTCGAGGAGCTCGCTGGCGGGATCGATGTCGTTCTTGGTGCCGTTCATGCTGCGAAGGTAAGGCGCCGGCGCGGCCGCGGCCACCCGGCGCGAACGCACGCTTGTGCGCAACGCGGCGTGTTGGCACGCGCGCCCCGCCCAGCGCGGGGAAGCGACCCAATCTGCGTTCGGCTTGCCGCTTGCGGCTTGCGCGGATGGCCCCAGAGCGATGGCGGCTCGCCCCGCGAGCCCGATTTTCAAAGTATTTAAATCGATCGTTTACCATATTTGAAAGTCGTAAAGTATTTGTTTACTATATATGAGGCCGGTTAGTGACGTATTTAAAGTTATATTCTGTCAAATATTTTAAACTTGAGTGTGTCTTTCTTACACTAGACTATTCAAAATTTAATAATACTGTCCGGTTCAGCTGCTGCAAACGGAGGGCAATCATGTATCGCGTTGTTGTGGTGTGCGTCGGCCTGTTGACGCTGGCGGGAGGGTCG
>JAFAHL010000136.1 GCA_019237215.1 Hyphomicrobiales bacterium
CCGGTTGCCGACAAGCTGGGCATCGATCTCATCTGGTTCGGCGTGCTCATCTGCGCCAATATCCAGACGAGCTTCATGCATCCTCCATTCGGTTTCGCGCTGTTCTATCTGCGCGGCATCGCGCCGCGGTCGATCAAGACTTCGGAAATCTACTGGGGTGCCATTCCGTGGGTGGGGCTGCAAGTGATCCTGGTCATCATCGTCATCTTCTGGCCCGGCTCGGTGAGCTATTGGATCGACCGCAGTACGCGCATCGATCCGTCCAAGGTCAGGATCGAAATTCCGCAACCTGATCTGCCGCCGCCGCTCGATTTTGGCCCGCCAGCCAAGCCGCAATGAGATCAGGCGCGAAAATCGAAGGCCCCGAAGCCGAAGCTTCGGGGCCAGCTATCAACTGCGGTCAACAACGCCAATGCATCATGCTCGTGTGCGCATGCGCATCATGAAGCTATCGTAGGCGAGCTCGGCTACCTGTAGCCATTGATAGGAGTCGCTTCGATACGCGGTGAGGCTATCCAGCATCTTCTTGAAATGCGGATTGGTCTGCGCCAACTCGGCGTAGATCTCGTTGGCCGAATTGTAGCAAGCCTCCATGACCGGCTGCGGGAACGGACGCAGCTCGGCGCCTGAAGCGACCAGCCGCTTCACCGCCTGCGGATTGAGCACGTCGTATTTGGTCGTCATCCACGCGCCCGCCTCGCGCGCGCAGGCTTGGACCATCGCCTGATAGATCTTCGGCAGCTCGTTCCACTTGGTGAGATTGACCAGAAGATGCGGTTGCGCGCCGCCCTCCCACCAACCGGGGTAATAGTAGTACTTGGCGATCTTGACGAAGCCGAGTTTCTCGTCGTCGTAGGGGCCGACCCATTCGGCGGCGTCGATGGTGCCTTTCTCGAGCGCCGGAAAGATGTCGCCGGCGGCAAGCTGCTGCGGCACGACACCGAGCTTGGCCAGAATGCGCCCGGCGAAGCCGCCGACGCGGAACTTCAAGCCCTTCATGTCATCGAGGCTTTTGATCTCCTTGCGAAACCAGCCGCCCATCTGGCACGTCGTGTTGCCGGTCGGCTGGCCCCAGCAGTTATAGGTCTTGAAGAAGTCGTTGAGCAGCTCCATGCCGCCGCCTTGGAACTGCCAGGCTTCTTGCTGACGAGTGTTGAGGCCGAAAGGCAAAGCCGTGCCGAAAGTGAAGGCCGGGTCCTTTCCGAAGTAGTAGTAGCTCGCGGTGTGGCCCATCTCGACCGTGCCGTTCTGCACCGCGTCAAGCACCTGCAGGCCGGGCACGATCTCGCCCGCAGCGAACACTTGGATTTGAAACTTGTTCTCGCTGAGTTCAGCGATGCGCTTGGCCATGTATTCGGGCGCGCCATAGAGCGTGTCGAGCGACTTCGGCCAGCTCGCCGTCAACCGCCATCTCAGCTCAGGCATCGATTGGCCGATGGCCGGCGCCGCGATTGCGGATGTCGCGAGCCCGACGCCCGCCGCCTTGAGAAATTCCCGTCGTTTCATGGTGACCCTCCCTGTCGACCCGTTGGCGAATTTTTTCTATGCAACGCCGAATAGCATGCGGCGCTCGGCCTTCGCCAAGCATGAGGGACGTTCGTAGCGCTCGGCGAAAGAGTTCAATATTTATAGACGGGCGAAAACGAAACGTATAGCGCCATCTCCGGCACTACGGCGCGTTGATTGAGAGAGCCGGAGACGGACTCCGTCGACGCCGAGAAATGACCATGCCCTCGACCGCAACTCAGCTGCGGGTACGATTGCGAACGAGATAGGTGTCGTAGGTCAGCTCGGCGACCTGCCACCACAAATATTGATCGTTGCGGAAGGCAAGCATCGCCTCGCAGACCTTCTTGAAGTCGGGGTTGCTCTTCGACACTTCGGCGTAGAGATCGAGCGCCGCTCGCAGCGAGGCATCCATGATCGGTTGCGTGAACGGCCGCAGCTGCGCGCCGCTCGCCACTAGCCGCTTGAGCGCCGCAGGATTGGCGGCGTCATACTTTGCCTGCATCCACTCGTTCGCCATCGAGGACGCGGTCCGCACCAGTGATTTGTAGGCGGGCGGCAGCGTGTTCCACTTATCGAGATTGATGAAATTGTGCAGCATGGGCCCGCCTTCCCACCAGCCGGGGTAGTAGTAGTACTGGGCCACTTTCTGGAAGCCCAGCTTCTCGTCGTCGTAGGGACCGACCCACTCGCAGGCGTCGAGCGTCCCCTTCTCCAGCGCTGGATAGATGTCGCCGCCAGCGATCTGCTGCGGCACCACGCCGACCTTCGAAATGACGTGCCCGGCAAAGCCGCCGATCCGCATTTTGAGCCCGTTGAGATCGGACAGCTCGCGGATCTCCTTGCGGAACCAGCCTCCCATCTGGGCGCCGGTATTGCCCGCCGGAATGGCGTAGATATTGAACTTCTTGTAGAAGTCGTTCATCAGCTCCATGCCGCCGCCGAAATACATCCACGCGGTTTGCATGCGGCTGTTGAGACCGAACGGCACGGCGGTGCCGAAGGCAAAAGTGGGATCCTTGCCGAAATAATAGTAGGACGCGGTGTGGCACATCTCGACCGTGCCGTTTTGCACGGCATCGGCGGCCTGTAGGCCCGGCACGATCTCGCCCGCGGCAAAGACTTGAATCTGGAATTTGTTATCGCTCGCCTCGGCGACCGCCTTGGCGAAGGCTTCCGACGCGCCATAGATGGTGTCGAGCGATTTCGGATAGCTCGACGTCAGCCGCCATTTGAGCTCCGGCATGGACTGGGCGACGGCGGGCTTGGCGACTGCGGTCGCGGCGGCGGCCAAGCCCGCTGCCTGCAGGAACTGACGGCGTTTCATGGCTCCTCCCCTGACCTTGTCAGCGGTGCGCGGTAGCCCGCGCGCGTGGGCTACCGCCTCACCAGTAGCCTCGCTTTACGCCCGCGTCCGGGTGCGGATCATGAAGCCGTCGAAGGTGTATTCCGCAACCTGCCACCACAGATACTCGTCGTTGCGGAATGCCTGCATCGAATCCAGAACCTTCTTGTAATCGGCGTTGGCCGCCGACGTTTCGGCATTAACCTCGTTCGACGCTTTCAGGCATGCCTCCATCACCGGCTGCGGGAACGGACGCAATTGCGTGCCGGCCGCGATGAGACGCTTGAGCGCGGCCGGATTGCGAGCGTCATATCTGGCGGTTTCCTCGACGTTGGCCAAACCGGCAGCCGCAGCCACGACGGCCTGATAGGTCTTCGGCAGCTCGTTCCATTTCGCTTGATTGATCATGAGGTGGTTCGCGGTGCCGCCCTCCCACCAGCCGGGATAATAGTAATAGGGAGCGACCTTGTAGAATCCGAGCTTCTCATCATCGTAAGGACCGACCCACTCGGCTGCGTCGATGGTGCCTTTTTCCAGCGCTGGGTAAATGTCGCCACCGGCGATCTGCTGGGGCACGACGCCGAGCTTCTGCAGGGTCTTGCCGGCCCAGCCGCCGATGCGGAACTTCAGCCCGGTGAGATCCTCGACGGTCTTGATCTCCTTTCGAAACCATCCGCCCATCTGCGCGCCGGTATTGCCGGCGACGAGACAATAGACGTTGGATTTCTTGGCGAACTCGTTCATGAGTTTCATGCCGTCGCCGTCGTAAAACCAGGCGTTCTGCTGGCGGGTGTTGAGGCCGAACGGGATGGCACAGAACAATGCCCAGGTCGGATCCTTGCCGATATAATAATAAGTCGCGGTATGACCCAATTCGACGGTGCCGTTTTGAACGGCATCGAGGACCTGCAAGGCAGGGACGATCTCACCTGCGGCGAAGACCTGAATTTGAAACTTGTTGTCGGTGGCCTCGCCCACGTGCTTGGCAAAGGTCTCGCAAGCGCCATAGAGGGTGTCGAGCGACTTCGGCCAACTTGCCGTCAGCCGCCATCGGACCTCCGGCATGGATTGCGCGATGGCAGGCGCGGCCAGCGCTGATGCGGCCATTCCGGCGGCGCCAACCTTGAGAAATTCGCGGCGTTTCATGGACGTGTTCCTCCTGATCCACGGGCCCCCGGTGTCGGGACCATTCGGCCCCTTTCATGGGGTGACGCTCGGATATTGGTGCCGGCGGCCCGGGTTCGCGGCTAGATAGGCCCCCCGCCGCGACCGGCGCAAGGGGGAAGGCCCGCGACACACTGGTCAGCTAACGGGCGACATCGACGTAAAGCTCCATTTTCGGATGGATGCCGCAGAATACGAGAAAGGAGCCTGCGACGAGAAAGCCGATTTCCACCGTCTCGCGGCTTAAGCCTCGATCACAATCTTCGGCGCCGCACGCCCGGCGCTTGCGCCCTTAAGTTGCTCGCGCACTTTGCCCGCAATGTCGCGATAGATTTGCGCATGCGGACCGTCGGGTTCGGTCGCGACCACCGGAAGGCCGGCGTCGGATTTTTCGCGGATCGTCATATGCAACGGTATCTCGCCGAGGAACGGGACGCCGAGACGTTGCGCCTCGTGCCGTGCGCCGCCATGACCGAAAATATCGGACCGCGTGCCGCAGTGCGGGCAGAGGAAATAGCTCATGTTCTCGACCACACCGAGTACCGGCACGTTCACCCGTTTGAACATGGACACGCCGCGCCGGGCGTCGATCAGCGCGAGATCCTGCGGCGTGGAGACGATGACCGCGCCTCTGAGCGGCACCTGCTGCGCCATCGTGAGCTGGGCGTCACCGGTGCCGGGCGGCATATCGACCACCATCACGTCGAGCGTCCCCCACTCGACCTCGCGCAGCATCTGGGTGAGCGCCGAGATGACCATCGGCCCGCGCCAGATCATCGGCGTTTCCTCGTCGATGAGGAAGCCAATCGACATGACGGTGAGCCCGTAGCGCGTGATCGGCTTGAGGCGCGTACCGCCGATGGTCTGCGGCCGCTCCGTGATCGCCAGGAGTTTGGGCAGGGAGGGACCGTAGATGTCGGCGTCGAGGATCCCGACCTTGAGGCCGAGCGCGCTCAGGCCGAGCGCGAGATTGACCGCCGTAGTCGACTTGCCCACCCCGCCCTTGCCCGAAGCGACAGCGATGATCGCGTCGACGCCCGGCACGCCTTGTATCGATTCGCCGCGCGGGGGCGCGCCTTTCGCGCGCTGTGGCGGTGGACGAGCTGACGGCGCGCCGGCTTTGCGCTCTGCCGTCAATGCGACGAGGGCGGATCGCACGCCCGGCAACGCGCGCACGATTTCTTCCGCGCGCTTGCGCACAGGCTCCCAGTCTTTGACATCGGCGGCGTCGACCGTGATGGAAAAGAAGACCTTGCCGTCGCCGGCGACCACCTCCGAAAGCGTGCCGGTCGTAGGCAGCGGGATGCCTTGGGGGCTCACGACGCCTTCAAGGGCTGCGAGCACCTGCTCCTTGGTCACCGCCATCGCACCGTTCTCCTCCGGATCGTCCGGAACCAGCACACCATAAGAGACGCGCCCGTCTGGTCAACGTGATGACGGTTGACGTGAGGGCCGCGCCGTCGCAATCACTCCGGGATATAGGTATTGGCGCGGTCGCATGGCAGTGCTCGAGGGAGGACAGTATGGCGAAGGTGGCTTTTCTCGGTCTCGGCGTCATGGGGTACCCTATGGCGGGGCACCTCAAGAACAAAGGCGGCCATGACATCACCGTGTATAACCGCACCGCGGCGAAGGCGGAGAAATGGGTGGCGCAGTACGGCGGGCGCAGCGCGCCCACGCCCAAAGCGGCGGCCGAGGGCCAGGACTTCGTCATGTGCTGCGTCGGCAACGACAACGACCTGCGCGAGGTGACGCTCGCGCCCAACGGCGCTTTCCACGGCACGAAGAAGGACGCCGTGTTCGTCGACCACACCACCGCCTCCGCTGAGATCGCACGCGAGCTTTACGCGCAGGCCAAGCAGCGCGGCTTCGGCTTTGTCGACGCGCCTGTCTCCGGCGGTCAGGCCGGTGCCGAGAACGGCGTGCTCACCGTGATGTGCGGCGGCGATGCCGAGCCCTATGCCCGCGCGGAGAAGGTGATCGGATCTTATGCCCGCATGTGCAAGCTGCTAGGCCCCGCCGGTGCGGGCCAGCTCACCAAGATGGTCAACCAGATCTGCATCGCCGGATTGGTGCAGGGGCTGGCTGAAGGCATTCATTTCGCCAAAAAAGCAGGACTTGACGTCGACGCGGTGATCGAGACCATCTCGAAGGGCGCAGCACAGTCCTGGCAGATGGAAAACCGTTACAAGACCATGGCGGCGGGCAAGTTCGATTTCGGTTTCGCGGTCGACTGGATGCGCAAGGATCTCGCCATCTGCCTGGGTGAAGCGCGCAAGAACGGCGCGACTTTGCCGGTCAGCGCGCTGGTGGACCAGTTCTACGGGGAAGTGCAGAGGATGGGCGGCCGGCGCTGGGATACGTCGAGCCTCATCGCGAGGTTGGAGCGGTAAACGCGCGCTTCGAACTGCGGGGCGCCTCACCGAAACGCTCGTGCCCGCACGCGCGTTCAAAGCTCGATGACCGCGCCGTCCTCGGCCACGAAAGCGCCGGCGGCTCTGACCTCGTCGAGATGGGCGAGCATGATCGGATTCATGTGGGTGAGCATGATCCGCCGCGCGCGCAAGTCCCGCAACCGCGGCTTGAGCACGTCCCAGCTGATGTGGCCGGGCAATTTGCCGGAATAGGCGAAGCATTCGACCATGAAGAGATCGGCGCCATCGGCGACGGAGATGAGTGCGTCCACCCACTCGGTGTCGCCGGAATAGGCGAAGCGCTTGTCGCCGTCGGAGAGCGCGATCGCGGTCGAGGGTGCGCCGGAGTAATGCAACACCTCGGTGGTGGTGACACCATGTCCCAGCACTTCGGTCGGGCGAGCGACCTCGATCTCCATCACTTTCCAGGAAAATCGCCACTCGTTCGTGCTGGATCTCGGAAACAGCAGTTCGAGCGAC
This sequence comes from Hyphomicrobiales bacterium, assembly GCA_019237215.1. Lineage (GTDB taxonomy): Bacteria > Pseudomonadota > Alphaproteobacteria > Rhizobiales > Xanthobacteraceae > VAZQ01. Next base: position 6,910 of record JAFAHL010000136.1, read on the forward strand.
TGATCGAGCCGTGCGCGCGTACCAGGCGGTCCTGCGATCAACAGCGGCCGCTCGCGTCGGGCGAGGAATTGGGCGTCCAGCAGGAGGAAGGGGAGCGCGCCAAAATGGTCGCCGTGCAGATGCGAGAGCAGGATGCCGTCGATCGCGTTCGGATCGACACCGCGCGCCTTGAGCGCGACCAGCGACGAGGCCCCGCAGTCGACCAGCAGCGTGCCTTTCGCTGTTTCGAGCAAGAAGCAGGTGTTGAACCGGCCGCCGGAGCCGAAGGCATCACCCGATCCAATGACCGTCAGCCGCATGGTCAAGCCGACGCGCTCGGCCGGCCAGCAATATCGGCGTGCCAGCGTTTGAGATTCTTCAATCCGTCCGGCACCGCGAGCTTTGCCGGCTTCATGAAATCGACAGCGACGAGACCCGTGATGTCGGCCACCGTGAATGCGTCGCCCGCAATGAACGAGCGATCCCCCAGCTCGCTGTCGAGCAAGGCGATGAACTCCAGAATGCGCGGCTTATTGGCCTCGGCCCACGCCGGCACCTGCGGAACTTCCATCTCCTTCATTGCCGGATGCGAGTTGCGAAAGACGTGAGAGACCGGAAACAGCAAATGCAATTCGAGGCGCCGATTCCACATCTCGATGCGCGCCAGCTCCACAGCACCACGGCCGAACAGCGGCGGATCGGGCTTGAGCGCCTCAAAGTAACGGCAGATTGCGATCGATTCCGTGATCACCGTGCCATCGTCCAGCACCAGCGCCGGGACCCGCTTGAGCGGATTGATCGCGGCATAGGCCGGGGACTTCTGCGCCATGGCGCCGAGATCGACTTGCTCCATCGGCAATGTGATCCCCTTCTCGGCCAAGAAGATGCGCGTGCGCCGGGGATTGGGCGCCCGACCGCCATCGTAAAGCTTCATGTCGGCTCCCGTGCTCGGCGCCGGCTACATGTGATAATGCCGCAATCAATTGTATTTTCCATCGCCTACACCCCATCATGCCCATCGGCCCCCGGTCAAGCGCTCGCCGATCGATGGCCGCCGTTGCGACGCCGCAATCGTCCGCCTCGGCTGGCGGCGCAAACGTGCATTTGGCGACACTGTTTGCCTTCCGCGTGGCAATCTTTATCTTGCTCATCACATCCGCGCGACCATCCATGACCGACGTCGAGAGCCCCTGCAACAACGTATGCGCAGTTGAGCCGATCTCGGCGCTTTGCATCGGTTGCGGGCGCAGTCTTGCGGAAATCGAGGGCTGGATGCGAATGGGCGCCGATGAGCGCGTGCGCATCATGGCGCAGCTGCCACGACGTCTCGCAGCGCTGGGCCGACCTCATACCGCGCGCGCCGGGGTGGGCTGAAGGACAGCGTCGTGCGCCGCCTGCTCTGGATCCTGCTCGCCATTGTGACCATCGCGCTGCTGGTGCTCGTGCTGCAGCAGAATGAAGCGGCGCTGGCAGAACTCTCCCGGTTCGATACTTCGTCGCTCGAAACGAAGATCATGGCCCTCGCGCTGGTCGGCCTGATCGCGCTGACGCTGTTTCGCCAACGTTTTTCCCACGCGCTCGAATCGGTCCTGATCTGGATCATGCTCGCGATGCTGTTGGCGCTCGGGTACACCTATCGTTTCGAGCTGCGTGAGGTCAGCGAGCGGGTGCTGGCCGAGCTCATCCCGGGCCGTGCCGCAACGCGGGGGCGGACGGTCGAAATCGCGCGCGCAAGCGGCGGCGGATTCTCGGTTGCGGCGCAAGTCAACGGCGCGCACATTCCAATGGTGCTCGACACCGGCGCGAGTGCAGTCGTCCTCACCCACGAGGCGGCCAAAGCCGCCGGCCTCCCGCTCGAAGTTCTCAACTATTCCGTCAACGTCGACACTGCGAACGGCCGCGCCCGCGCCGCGCCGGTCACGCTCGACCGACTGTCGATCGGCGGCATCATCGAGCGCTCGGTCCCCGCGCTCATTGCGCAGCCCGGGCAATTGCGCACGAGCCTGCTCGGCATGACCTTTCTCAACCGGCTGGAGAGCTGGGAGGTGCGCGGCGACAAGCTCCTGATGCGCGGCTACCCGTAACCGATCAGGCTCGCCGCAAAGCGAACGCATGCCGCCAGCAAGAAGCAGCCGAAAGCGACCTCGAGCCGGCGCTTCGAGAGCGCGTGGGCCAAGCGCGCGCCATAAGGCGCGGTGAAACTCGAGACGGGTGCCATCAGCGCAAAACCGATCAGCGATACGAAACCCAGCGAGAGCGGCGGCATCAGCGACTGCTGTGGTAAGCCCGCGAGGACATAGCCGATCGTGCCGACGATCGTGATCGGCACACCAAGCCCGGCCGAGGTCGCGATCGCCTTGTGGATCGGTTTGCCGTAGAGCATCAGAATCATGTTGGACACCGAGCCGCCGCTAATGCCCATCAGCGAGGAGGCAAGCCCGATGCAGACGCCGTAGCCGGTCATGCCGGCGGGACTAGGCAGATCGTCCGCCAGCCGCCAACTATCGCGGCCGATCAACAGCTTGAAAGCGATCACGCTTGCGATCACCACGAACGCGAGCTTGAGCACCCCGGGGGGTGCAAAGGCCGCAATGGCCGAGCCGGCAGCAACGCCGACCACCGCAGGCACCGCCCATGCCCGCACCACATCCATCATCACCGCGCCCTTGCCGCGATGGGTGAGGTAGGAAAGCACATTGGTGGGAACGATGATTGCAATCGAGGTCCCGACGCACAACTGGAAGCGAACCTCGTTCGGTACGTCGAGCACGCGAAAGACCTCGTACAGAACCGGGACAATGAGCGCGCCGCCGCCGATTCCGAAAAGCCCGGCGAGAATGCCTGTGACGAATCCGGCGACAATGATCAAAGCGGCGAGCAGCAGGAGCTCGCTCACGGGCACACCCAAGACCATGTCCTGCTCCGAAGGCAACGAAGGATGGATCAAGCCGCGGCGCTGTGCACCATTTGCGCGTCCATATCCACGACGAGAGCGAGCGCTGCGCGGAACGCAGCCACGCCCGCAGCCGGTTTTGATGCCTCGGTCGCAAGATGGCGGCGAAAGGCGCGCGCCCCGGGTACGCCACGGAACAGGCCCAGCACGTGCCGGGTCACGGCGTTGAGCCGCGTGCCGCGCGCAAGTTCGCGCTCGATATACGGGATAAGGGCCTCAGCCGCAGCCTTCGGCGATGCAAAGAGCGCAGGCTCGCCGAACAGCATCGGATCGACGGCCAGCAGACGCCACGGGTTCTGGTAGGCGGCGCGTCCCATCATCACGCCATCGAGGCGCCCCAGGTGCTCCAGCGCTTGATCGATGTCCGCGATGCCACCATTGAGCACGATTGCAAGACCAGGATGCGCGGCTTTGAGTCGGTAGACGCGGGCATAATCGAGTGGAGGGACGTCGCGATTCTGGCGCGGCGAGAGGCCGTCGAGCCAAGCCTTGCGCGCGTGCACGATCAGCGCGGCGACGCCGGCCTGCTCGACCGCGCAGGCGAACGCTTCAAGCGCCTCCTCCGGATCCTGATCGTCGATGCCGAGACGGCATTTGACCGTGACAGGCAGCTTGACCGCGCCGGTCATGGCGACGACGCAGTCGCCGACGAGCGCGGGCTCCGCCATCAGACAGGCGCCGAAGCGGCCCACCTGCACGCGATCCGAGGGACAGCCGACATTGAGGTTGACCTCGTCATAGCCGAACTCTTCGGCGATGCGCGCGCATTCGGCAAGTTGCCGCGGATCGCAGCCGCCGAGCTGGAGTGCAACCGGATGCTCGGCGGAATCGTGCGCCAAGAGCCGCGCGCGCGCGCCGTGCAGCACCGCGCCGGTGGTGATCATCTCGGTGTAGATCAGGGCGCGGCGCGTGAGCAGGCGATGGAAGAACCGGCAGTGCCGGTCGGTCCACTCCATCATCGGGGCGATGCAGAACTTGCGATCTAAGCCATTCATTTTACTAAGATTCTTCGTTCCAACCCGAGCCGGAACGGCACCCAATTCGGCGTGCGCCATTCCTCCCGCGCGCGTATTTCTTCTACGATCATACGGGCGCAATTGGGAAGGCGTTCGCCTGCATTGATCTCCTGCGCGCGCGCACACATACGGCCAGGCGGGAGTGCCGCAGCAACTTCACGCCGTTCGTGGAAGGCTCCAGGCTTTCGCGCGAGAGCAATGGGATACATATGGCATGGTCAGAGACGGCTTGCGTGTTCTCATGGCAAGGCCGCAACCACCATAATTTCAACGAGCATCCCAGGTTGCCAAAAGTCGGTCGTGAGGCAAGCCCGCGCCGGAGGGTTTGCCGGATCGACCCACTCGTTCCAAACCGAATTGTGATCTTCGAACAGGCGCATGTCAGCGATCCAGACTTGGGCGCTTAGTAGCTGTGATTTGTCGGTTCCCGCGAGGTTGAGAAGCTCATCGACGCGTCGCAGCACTTGAGCAGTCTGGGTTTTGATATCGCCGACAATCGGGTTGGGGGTGATGCCGGCGAAATAGGCGACGTTGCCGTGAACGACTGCCTGGCTGATGATCGGCTGGCCGCGATTCTCGTCTGATATCTGTCTAATTTCGTGGCGTATGATCGACATGATGTCCCCCTTTCTATGGACTGAGTGCCGCGAAGGCCACGGTCCCACATCAATTGACGACCTTCCTCTGGGCGGCGGCCGTGACGTCATCCAGCCAAAGCTGGCCGAAGTCGTCTTGCCGGGCTTTTTGGAGCCGCTTACCCGAATGGAAGCATGACGATCGAGCCCGTTGTCTTGCGTCCGCCGATGAACTTGTGTGCGGCTGCGGCCTCCCGAAGCGGAAAGGTCTTGACAACGTTGCTCGCTACCACCCCCTGTGCGACGGTATCGAACAGGGATTTTGCTCCGCCATCGATTTCGCTTCGGTTCGACATGTAATGCGAAAGGGCGGGACGGGTGATAATGAGAGACCCGCGAACGCCCAAATCTTCGATGAGGTCGATCGGATCAGGAACGCCTGACGCCTGGCCGTAAGCTGCGCACATACCGACCAGCCGCAGGCAGTCGAGCGACCTTTGCAGCGTGTCCTTACCGATCGACTCGTAGACGACGTCTACGCCTTTTCCGTCCGTGATCTTACGGGTGACCGCCACGAAGTCTTCGGTCGAGTAATTGATAACGTGATGACAACCGAGATTTCGAGCGATCTCGGCCTTCGCGTCGGTACTAACGGTACCGATCACAGTGGCTCCGAGATGCCGCGCCCAAGGACAAAGGATATGGCCCATGCCGCCAGCAGCGGCATGGATCAGAACATAATCTCCCGGCTGCACCTTATGCGTTCGATGCAAGAGATATTGCGCGGTCATCCCCTTCAGGATTAGCCCCGCCAGCTGAACGTCATCCAATGGCAAGTCCTTTGGAACCTTGATCAACTTGTCAGCCGGGTAAAGGCGCTCCTGACTATAGGAGCCGAGCGGGGGAAGGCAGGTGCAAACCCGTTCGCCGACGGAGAACCCGGTGACGCCAGGACCCAACTCCTCGATCTCGCCAACTCCTTCGAAACCGAGGACAACCGGCGGATCGCCGACGATCATCGGGTGCGGGATGCCTGCTCGATGGTACGTATCAGCGAAATTCACGCCGACCGCCGTGCTGCGAAGACGTACCTGGCCACGCTCGGGAGCCCCGACCTTGATCTCGTCCCACACAAAGTTGTCGGGTGCGCCTTTCGTGTAGATTACCGCCGCCATTCCCATGATGCGTTCCTCTACCCTCCAAGTTGAAGCGTATTCTTGCTGCGAGGTTCGCAATTGTCTCGCGCGAACAGTTCGGCCCGTGCCAAACTGTTTTCGGTTGGTAGGCTTCCGGTATCGGCGATAGGCTTAAGGATGGTCGCGGCTGCAAATCTGGTGGAGGTGGCCGCTCTCGTGGGTGACACTGCGCCGGCGACGATGCTTAATGCCCTTATGGGCGGCCAGTCGCCGACGGCCACTGAGCTTGCTTACTGCGCCAATGTCTCTCGCTCGACGGCGAGCGGCCACCTGAGCAAGCTGGTTGCCGCCGGGTTATTGACCGTTACTCACAAGCGCCGCTTCGCCGCGCTCGTAGGAGGAGCCCCGTTTGCGCAAGTCCACTGTAATAATGGGTCACGCGTGGTAGCGGGGGAGCGCTACCAACCCCAAACCGCAAGGGTTTTTCGTTCTTAGTTGGAGGCCCCAGCCGTTCGCGCGAGCAATGGGATCCAAGGTGGTGCGCCTCACAGCGGTCTCCCGCCATCACATGCAAATCGTTCGCATTTCCATGACGCCGCAAGCTGCCAGCGACAACGGCAACGAACGTCGTTCCGCTACGTTGACGTTGACAGCCGCCATCGCTACCGCTCGCAGCGCGGAGGCGCGTGATGGCGGACATCAAGCAGAAGGTCGCACTGTCGTCGATCGCCGCGTCGGCGGGTTTGACCGTAGCCAAGGCCGTCGTCGGGGTCATGAGCGGCTCACTCGCGCTGCTCTCGGAGGCAGCCCATTCTTTGATCGACCTCGGCGCGACCGTGATGACCTATTTCGCGGTGCGGATTTCGGGCAAACCTGCCGATGCCGAACACCATTATGGCCATGGCAAGGTCGAGAGCGTTTCCGCGCTCATCGAGACGGCACTGCTGTTCGTTCTCGCCGGCGTGGTGATTTGGGAGGCGGTCAAACGGCTCATGAGCGCCCAGCCGCCGCAGGTGGAGGCAACGCCATGGGCCTTCGCCGTGATCGCGCTCTCCATCGCCGTCGATTTTTTCCGCGCCCGCGTGCTCTATCGTACGGCAGAAAAGACATCGAGCCACGCGCTCGCGGCGGACGCGCTCCATTTCGATTCCGACATGTGGTCGTCGCTGGCGGTCCTGGTGGGACTGTTTGGAATCACGCTCGGCTATTCCTGGGCCGACTCGATAGCGGCCATGGCCGTGTCGGTGATGATTTGCATCGCCGGCTGGCGGCTCGGCCGGCGCACCATCGACACGCTGACCGACACCGCCCCGGTCGGAGCCGCCGACAAAATCAGCACCGCCATCGCGCGCATTCCCGGCGTTGTCGGGGTCGAAGGGCTGCGCGTGCGGCAGGTAGGCGAGGTGCTGTTCGTCGACCTTGTCGTTGCAGTCAGCCGCACGCTGCCGCTCGACCGCGTGGCCGCGCTCAAGGATCGCATCGTCGAGACGGTGCGCGCCGACAGTCCCGCCGCCGAGGTGACGGTGACCACTCAGCCACGCGCGCTCGACGACGAGACCATACTCGAACGGGTGATGGTGATCGCGCGCAACCGCGCCCTCGCGGCTCACCATGTCACCGTGCATGCGATCGAGGGACGACTTGCGGTCTCCCTGGATCTCGAAGTCGACGGCACCCTTTCGCTGGCCGCGGCGCACGACATCGCGACGGGGCTCGAAGACGCCATCCGCGAGGAGCTGGGGCCCGGGGTGGAGGTCGAGACCCATATCGAGCCGCTGCAACCCGTCGATGAGCCCGGCCACGACGCCTCGGCGAAGCGCGTCGCGGCGGTACGCGACGCGCTGACCGAAATCGCGACCAAGGTCGACTTGGTCGGCGCAATCCATGACGTGCGCGTGCGCGCAGCCGATCACGGCGAGATCGTCAATTTCCATTGCCTCGTCGATCCCGCACTGAAAGTGGCGGAGGTTCACGACAAGGTCGACGAGGTGGAGCGCGCGCTACGTCTGCGCTTTCCGACCATCAAACGCGTCATCGGTCACGCGGAGCCGGCGCTGCCATCGCCGTAATCAGCGATGGCGAAAACGGGATGACAGCATGCTGCCGGCGGCCACGGGGTTTCGCATATCCGCAATTACGGTATCAGCACGGCTGCGCCTTGCAGGCGGCCCTCGCGCAGATCAGCAAGCGCCTCGTTGGCTTGTTCGAGCGGGTAACGCGTCACTTCACTCTTCACGCCGGCCTGCGGCGCCAGCGTCAAGAATTCGCGCGCGTCGGCGCGCGTGAGGTTTGCGACCGAAACGACTTGCCGCTCCTCCCATAGCAGCCGGTAGGGAAAGCTCGGAATGTCCGACATGTGGATGCCGCCGCAGACGACTCGGCCGCCCTTCTTCACGGCCTTGAGCGCCATTGGAAGGAGCGCGCCGACCGGCGCAAAAATGATCGCGGCATCGAGCGGCTCAGGCGGCATCTCGTCCGAGCCGCCGGCCCAAACCGCGCCGAGAGATTTTGCGAAGGCTTGCGCGGCGTCATCGCCGCTGCGGGTAAAGGCGTAGACGCGCCGGCCCTGCCACGCCGCGATCTGGGCCAGAATATGCGCGGCGGCCCCGAACCCGTAGAGGCCGAGCGCCTGTGGGCCCGTCCCCTCGGCGCCTATCCCCTCGCCTGCGCCTGCCATGCGGTAGCTACGCCAACCGATGAGGCCGGCGCATAGGAACGGCGCAACTTCGGCGTCGTCCCGCCGCTCCGGAAGCGGGAAGCAGTAGCGTGCGTCGGCGAGCGCGTGCGTGGCGTAGCCGCCATCGCGCGTATAACCGGTAAACAGCGGCCGATCGCACAGATTCTCTCGACCGCCGCGGCAATAAGGACAGAGCCCGCAGGTGGAGCCGAGCCAGGGGACGCCGACGCGCTCACCTATTGCCAGTCCTGCTACTCCCGCTCCCATGGCGGCGACGCGCCCGACGATCTCATGGCCGGGCACGATCGGAAGCTTGGGATTTGGCAGCTCGCCGTCGACCACGTGCAGGTCGGTTCGGCAGACACCGCAGGCCGCGACCTCGATCAGAATTTCGCCGGACGCAGGCTCGGGCGCTGACCGCTCGCGCATGACGAGCGGCGTGCGTGGTCTCTCCAGCACCATGACGCGCATGCCCTATCTCCCGTCATGCGCAAGGAAACCGCGGCGCGCTGCCCGCCGACGGCGATCGTCACGCCCGCACCGACGTCGTCCCGCGACTACGGTCTAAAGTACGCGGCCCGGCGCCACATTGCCGGCGGCCGGCGACGTGAACTCGACATGGGACGCGCTTTTATTGTGGCGTAATGCCGGCATCCTTGAGGATCTTGCCGTAGCGCTCAGTGTCGGCCTCGTTGATCGCATCGAACTCCGCCGGCGTGGTCGGTGCCGGGATCGAGCCCTGCGCGAACAGTTTCTCCTTGACGTCCGGCATCTGCAGAACTTTGGCGATGTCCCGGTTGACCTTGCTCAAAATCGGCTGCGGCGTTCCAGCGGGTGCGAACACGCCGAACCAGGACTCGTATTTGTAATTCGGCAAGGTTTCCGCGATGGTGGGCACGTCCGGGAGTTGCGCAACGCGCGCGGCGGAATTGATGGCGATTGCCCTGACCTTTCCGGTTGCGCTCAGCTCCTGCGTGGCAGGGATCGGCGCAAAATACATTTGCGCGTCGTTGCGGATAACAGCGGTCGTGGCCTCGGGCGCACCTTTATAAGGAATGTGGAGGATGTTGATCTTGGCATCCTGTTTGAAGATTTCGGCGGAAAGATAGGAAGTGCTGGCGACGCCGGCCGACGAGAAGTTGAGCTGGCCCGGCCTTTCCTTCGCCAGCGTGATGAAGTCATCGAGCGTCTTGGCCGGGAGATCGGGTGGCACGATCGCAACCAGCGGCACCGCCGCCACGCGCGAGACGCCCGCGAAATCCTTCACCGGATCGAATTGAATGCTCTTGTTGATGGCGCCGGCAATCGTGTGGCCATTCGAGGTCAGCATCAGCGTGTAGCCATCTGGCGCGCTCTTGGCGACCCCGGTGGTGCCCGGAAGGCCGGGCCGGTTCTCGACGATGACCTGCTGCTTCCACACGTCGGCAAGTTTCTCGGCGAGGATGCGGGCGAGCCCGTCGGTGATGCTGCCGGCGGAGAATGGGACGACGATACGGACCACCTGGTTGGGATAAGTCTCGGCCGAGACAGGGGCGGCGAGAATCGAAGTCCCCATCCCCACCAAGATGAGCGAGATCACGCGCATCGTCGTCATTACTTTCCTCCCACCAGTTGTCGGCGCACCCATACAATGGGTTGCGGCTTTCTGGAAAGCGATTAAAGCAGGAAGGAGATTGAGGGTATATGAGTAAAAACGTCACCATCTAACCGCTTCCCGCGGAGTCAACTCGTGGTCGCGACCGCGAGGTTCCGTGGGGGCTCGTGGAAAGTTGAATGGATATGCGCACTGAACAGGGCCGCCCCGTACGTCTCGAGGATTACCGGCCGCCCGACTGGCTGGTCGAGAGCGTGGAACTCGATGTCTCCCTCGACCCCACGGCGACGCGAGTGCGTGCGGCGCTCACGCTGCGGCCCAACGGGAACGGCGCGGCGCTCGCGCCCCTCATGCTCGACGGAGAGGCGCTAACGCTACGCGCGCTGAAACTCGACGGCGCCGCCCTGCCGCCGGAACAGTTCGTCGCGACGCCGGACCAGCTGACCATTGCGCAGCCGCCGCAGCGCCGGTTCCGACTGGAGATCGAGACCGTCGTCGATCCATCGGCCAACACGCAACTGTTAGGCCTCTATCGCTCGGGCGCGATCTATTGCACGCAATGCGAAGCCGAGGGCTTTCGCCGCATCACTTATTTCCCGGATCGCCCCGACGTGATGGCGGTCTACACCACCCGCATCGAGGCCGAGAAGGCCGACGCGCCGGTCCTGCTCGCCAACGGCAATCTCGTCGCATCCGGCGACGTGCCGGGCAAGACGCGGCACTTTGCGGTCTGGCACGATCCGTTCCCGAAGCCGTCATATCTGTTCGCACTGGTGGGCGGGAAGCTTGCCTGCGTCGAGGACCGCTTCCACACCATGTCGGGTCGCGAGGTCACGCTGCGGATCTATGTCGAGCCCGGCAAGGAGCCCCGCTGCGCCTATGCCATGGACTCGCTCAAGCGCGCCATGCGCTGGGACGAGACTGCGTTCGGCCGCGAATACGATCTCGACATCTTCATGATCGTCGCGGTCTCGGATTTCAACATGGGCGCGATGGAGAACAAAGGCCTCAACGTCTTCAACGACAAATACGTGCTCGCCTCGCCGGAGACCGCGACCGACACCGATTTCGAGCGGATCGAGGCGATCATCGCCCACGAATATTTCCACAATTGGACCGGCAACCGCATCACCTGCCGCGATTGGTTCCAGCTCTGCCTCAAGGAAGGACTCACGGTTTTTCGCGATCAGGAGTTTTCAGCCGATCAGCGCTCGCGCGCGGTCGAGCGCATCAGCGACGTGCGCGGCCTGCGCGCGCATCAATTCGTCGAGGATGCCGGTCCGCTCGCGCATCCGGTGCGACCCACCGTCTACCGTGAGATCAACAACTTCTATACCGCGACGGTCTACGAGAAGGGAGCAGAGGTCGTACGCATGCTGATCCACCTGCTCGGCCCGGAGAACTTCCGCAAAGGCATGAACCTCTATTTCGCCCGCCACGACGGCGAGGCGGCGACCGTCGAGCAATTCGTGCAATGCTTCGCCGATGTATCGGGCGCGGACCTCACGCAATTCATGCTCTGGTACTCTCAGGCCGGCACGCCCGAGGTCCTCGCCAGTGGCCGCTACGATGCGCGCGCGAAGACCTACCGCCTCGACCTCGCGCAGAGCGTGCCCGCAACGCCCGGCCAGCCGAGCAAGGAGCCGATGGTCGTTCCGCTCGCCGTCGGTCTCGTCGGACGCGACGGGCGCGACCTGCCGCTCAAGCTCAGTGCAATCGAGCACGGCGTTCTGATTTTGACAGAGCCCGCCGACACCTTCGTGTTCGCCGATGTCGGCGAACCGCCGGTCCTCTCGCTTAATCGCGGATTTTCCGCGCCGATCAAGCTCAGCGCCAACCTTTGCGCTGATGATCTGCGCTTCCTCGCCGCGCACGATGCCGATCCGTTCAATCGCTGGCAAGCACTGCAGACCCTGGCCACTCGCTTGCTCGTCGACAATACTGGAGCTGTGCGCGCGGACGGCGCGGCGCGGCTAGACCCGGGCCTCCTCGCTGCGCTGGGCGCGGTTCTCGCCGATGGGACACTGGAACCCGCCTTTGTCGCGCTTGCGCTGACGCTTCCCGGCGAGGCCGATATCGCGCGCGAGATCGCTCGCGATGTCGATCCCGATGCGGTCTTCGCGGCGCGGCGCGGTTTGCAGGCGGCGGTCGGCGAACACCTCGCCGGACCTCTCCTGGATCACTATCGCCGGCTCGCCGAAAGCGAGCCTTATGCGCCCGATGCCGTCAGCGCCGGACGACGCACGCTGCGCAATACTTGTCTCGACCTTCTCGCGGCAACCCAACGGGCAGACGCTATTTTGCTCGCCGCGCGGCAGTACCAGGCGGCCAACAACATGACCGATCGCATGGCGGCGCTCTCGACGTTGTCGCTGTGCGATGTGCCCGAGCGCGCAGCCGCGCTCGACGATTTTTACGCCCGTTACGCCGACGACGCGCTGATCGTCGACAAGTGGCTCACGCTGCAGGCCACCATTCCGGAACCGGCGACGCTCGACCGGGTCAAGGCGCTCACCAAGCATCCCGCCTTCTCGTTTGCCAATCCCAATCGTGTACGCGCCTTGATCCACGCGTTTGCGCTTGCGAACCAGAAGGAGTTCAACCGCGCCGACGGCGCCGGCTACGATTTCATCGTGGACACGGTGCTGGCGCTCGACCCCAAGAATCCGCAGGTCGCGGCGCGGCTTTTGTCGGCGCTCAAGAGTTGGCGCGTGCTCGAGCCGGGACGGCGCGCGCGAGCGGAAGCCGCCCTGCGGCGCCTCGCGGCAGCGCCTTCGCTTTCGCCCGACGTGAGCGACATCGCGCAACGCGCGCTGGCCAAAGACTGACGCGCGGGCGCCTCGGGGCACGAAACAAGAACGCAAACGGCGCGGGTCGAGGGCCGAAAGGCGTTTGCCATCAAGCACAAAGCACCGATTCATCAATCTTGCAGATTCGTTAACGGACCCCTCGACAAATCGCCATCTTTCGATTCCAATCAAAAGTGATTCGGAGAGATGCGGCACATCCTTCCGATGAAGGTGATGGGGACCCGAACGGAGGCGAGGCATGGCGCGCGCCGAGGTCGCGAGCGCGTCCGTAAGTTCTGATTCAATCAAGGGACTAGCTCAGTCGATCGCCAAACCCGCTTATCGGCGGCTGCTCACCGCCGAGCCGGCGTTGCGACGTGCCGTCCCGGCGCTGATCATCGCATTTCTTCTCACGATCTGCGTCGGCGCGATCGTGCAGGTGCTGGACCATCGTCGCCAGGCGATCAGCGAGATCGTCAAGCAGATCGAAGGCAGTGCCGATTTCCTGGTTGATCGGCTCGAACGGCTGGAACAGCCGAAGGCCGGCTTCGAGCGTCGGCTGCAGACCGAGCTCGAACGCGTGATGCCGAGCTGGGCGCGCGCGCCCGGCCGCCAAGTGCTCATTGCCAACGGCGACGGCGTCATCGTCGCCGGTATCCGGCATGAGGTCGTCACCAACGCCGACGGCGCGATCAGCGCGACCGCGCCGCTCGAGGCCGGGATGGTGGGACGTCGGCTGATCGACGTGCTCGGCCCCGCGCAGCCGTTAACCACCTTTGGCGCGGCCGCCGGCGTTTTGGAAATTCCGCTCGCCGACGGTAGCCCGGCCTTTGGAACGGTGCGCAGCCTGCACGGGTCGAGTGGCGAGCTTGCGATCATACATGGGCGCGCCGAGGCGCTGGCGGCGTGGGCGTCGGACACGGCCTTGACGGTCACGCTCTCGGCCACCACCGGCTTCGTTGTCCTGATCCTCGGCTTCGCCTTCCATTGGCAGGCAACCCGCGCGCGGGAAGCCGACATGATCTATGAGACGGTGCGCTCGCGCATCGATACGGCGCTCAACCGCGGGCGCTGCGGATTGTGGGACTGGGATCTCGCCCGTGGGCGCGTGTTCTGGTCGCATTCCATGTTCGCGATTTTAGGCCTCAAGCCGCGGGATACGCTATTGAGCTTCGGCGAGGTGAATGCTCTCGTTCATCCCGAGGATATCCATCTCTATGAGCTCGCCGCCCAGCTCGCGGACGCGACCGCCACCCTGGTCGACCACGCCTTCCGTATGCGCCATGCGAACGGCAATTGGGTGTGGCTGCGCGCGCGCTGCGAGCTGGTCCAGCAGTCCGGCGAAGGGGGCCCGCATCTCATCGGCATCGCCGTCGACATCACCGAGCAGAAGACCTTGGTCGAGCGCACCGTCGAAGCGGACTTGCGGCTGCGCGATGCCATCGAGACCATCCCCGAAGCCTTCGTGGTTTGGGACGCGCAGAATCGCCTCGTATTGTGCAACTCGAACTTCCAGGAACTTCACAACCTACCGGACGCGGCGATCGAGGCCGGCGCCTCCTATGAATCGGTGGTGGCGGCCGGACGCAAGCCAGTCGTGCGCTCGAAAGTCACGAGCGAAGGCCAGATCCCGGGCGCGCGCACCTTCGAAGCTCAACTCGACGACCGCCGTTGGCTGCATATCAGCGAGCGCCGCACCAAGGACGGCGGCTATGTCTCCGTCGGCACCGACATCACGAACATCAAGTTGCACGAAGAGAAGCTGATGGAGAGCGAGAAGCGGCTGATGGCAACGGTCGCCGATCTGCGTCACTCGCAGCAGAAGCTGGAGCGGCAGGCCGAGGAAGTCGCCGATCTCGCCGAGAAATACGCCGAGGAGAAGACCCGCGCCGAAGAGGCGAGCCAAGCCAAGTCAAAATTCCTCGCCAATATGAGCCACGAGTTGCGGACCCCGCTCAATGCCATCATTGGATTCTCCGAAATCATGGAGTCCGGGATGTTCGGCCCGTTGGGCTCGGACAAGTACCGCGAGTATTGCGGAGATATCCATCAGAGCGGCCAATATCTGCTCGAAGTGATCAACGATATCCTCGACATGTCGAAGATCGAGGCGGGACGCATCCGGCTCGACGCCGAGCAGATCGAGCTCGAGCCTTTCCTCAACGACGCGATGCGGGTGGTGTCCGGACGCGCCAACGACAAACGGCTCAAGCTCACGGCCCGGCTCGGCCGCGGCATCCGTTTGACCGCCGACCACCGCCTGCTCAAGCAGATCGTGTTGAACCTACTGTCCAATGCGGTGAAGTTCACGCCGGAGGGCGGCCGCGTCACGATTCGCGCGCGGGCGGCCAGCGGCTGGGTCAGCATCTCCATCGCGGATACCGGCATCGGCATTCCGGAGGAGGCGCTGGCGCGGCTGGGCCGACCGTTTGAGCAAGTCGAGAGCCAGCTCACCAAAAGCCATCAGGGCTCGGGCTTGGGGCTTGCGATCGCGAAATCGCTCACCGAGTTGCACCATGGCGCGATGCGCATCCGTTCGACCCCGGGGATCGGTACGATGGTGCTGCTGCGGCTGCCGATCAGCCGGACGGCAGCGCACAAGGAGGAGATCGCGGAGGCCGCGGCATAATCGGCCGCCGCGCGTTGCTGGTGACGCTCCACGTCTGCCGGCGCTTCATTCTCTGCCGTGCGCCGTGCGGCCCGCCGAGCATCGGCCGCTCAAGACGGCGCGCCGAGGATGCGATTGAAGCTTGCGCGCACCTTACTCTGCGTTTCGCCGATGAATGCATCGAGCGTGGCAAAATCAGGGACGTCCGCGGCGCGCGTCAACAGTCCACTGAGGCCCGGCGCCGCCGCCTTGGGATCGAACTGCCCCGGCAGGCATAAGCGCAGAATCTGCGTGAGATCATGATAGAGTCGCACCGCTCGGCGCAGCACCTCGGCATCCTCGGCCTTGAGCAGCCCGAGCCGCCATGCCCGGTCGAGCACCTGCGTGGTCGAGGTGTCGAGAACATCGGGTGTCTGCGCCGCATGAGTGAGCTGCAGATATTGGGCGATGAATTCGATGTCGATCAGCCCGCCGGCGACATATTTGAGATTCCACCGCTCGCCGTCGCCTTTCTCCGCTGCGATCGCTTTGCGCATTTCCAGAACGTCGCCGGCGACCATCTCTGGGTCACGCGCTCGGCATAGCACGGAGCGAATGACCTCCTCGACCCGGGCCGCGAATTGCGGCGACGCTGACACGACGCGCGCGCGCGTGAGCGCCAGGTGCTCCCAGGTCCATGCTTCGTTCTCCTGATAAGCGGCAAAACCGTCGATCTGGGTCGCGAGCGGGCCGGAGCGTCCGGAGGGACGAAGCCGCATATCGACCTTATAGAGCAAGCCGTGATTGGTCTGCGCGGTGAGCGCGCTGATCAGGCGCTGCGTCAACCGCGAAAAATACTGCGCGCCGTAGAGCCGGCGCGGGCCGACCGATTCCGGACGGTCGGAATCGAAGTCGTAGACGACGATGAGATCGAGATCCGAACTCGCCGTCATCTCGCGCCCGCCCAGCCTCCCCAGGGCCAAGATCGCGGTCTGCTGCCCTGCGATGCGGCCGTGCAGCTGCGCGAAATGCTCCTCGATCGCGCGGTGGAGGCAGCGAATGAGCGCATCCGCCAGCCGGGCGAAAGCCTCGCCCGCCTGTTCCGCCGACACGGTTCCCGACACGATCCGCGTGCCTATCAGGAACATCTGCTCCTGCGCGAAGATGCGGATGCGATCGAGGAAGTCCTCGTACGATCCGGCTTGGCCGAGCGAGCGCTCGAGCGCGGCCGCGAGCTCGGTTTCTTCGGGCAACGCGCCAAAAAAGCTCGGGTCGATGACCGCGTCCATGACCTCCGGAAACTGGGCAAGGCCGTCCGCGAGGCGTGGCGCGGTGCCGAGCACGAGCGCGATGAGGGCGATCAGATCGGGATTCTGGCGCAACAGCGAAAACAGCTGCCCGCCGCCGTGCAGCCCTGCAACGAACCGATCGAATGCGACGACCGCCGCATCGGGGTTTGCCGAGCGCGCAAAATGTTGAAGCAGCATCGGCACGATTTCGGCGAGTTGGCTTCGCGCGAACGCACCCTTGAGCGTGCCGTAGCTGCCTGTGGCCCAGCGCCGCACCAAGGCGGAGGTCTCCAGCGGACGGCGAAATCCCATTTCGGACAATCGGTCGAGGGTTTCGCGATCGTCCGCCTCAGCGGGAAACAGCAATGTCCGCTGGCCGGCCTCGACGACGGGCGCATTCTCGAACAGCGTCGCATAATGGCGCTGTACATTGCGCAGATGAACGAGCAAGGCTCGCGCGAACGCATCCCGATCGGGAAAGCCGGCGAAGCGGGCAAAGCGTTCGAGCCCATCCCGATCAGCCGGCAAGCTGTGGGTCTGCTCGTCGGCCACCATCTGGAGACGGTTTTCGACGACACGCAGGAAACGGTAAGCGGCGGTGAGATCATCGCGCACCTGCTGATCGATCCAGCCGCCGTCGGCAAGTGCCGCCAGCGTTTGCAGCGTCGCTTTGATGCGCAGCTCGGGATATCGTCCGCCCGCGATGAGTTGCTGGGTCTGCACGAAGAATTCGATCTCGCGGATGCCGCCCCGACCGAGCTTGATATTGTGCCCTTCGACCGCGATCTCATCATGGCCGCGATAGGCGTGGATCTGCCGCTTCATCGCGTGCACGTCGGCAACCGCCGCGAAGTCGAGATATTTGCGCCAGATGAAGGGCGAAAGCCCGGCGAGCAACGCTTCCCCGGCCGCGATGTCGCCCGCGCACGGCCGCGCTTTGATCAGCGCGGCGCGCTCCCAATTCTGTCCGCGGCTTTCGTAGTAGTCGAGCGCCGCAGCGGTGGAGATGGCGATGTGAGTCGAGGCCGGATCGGGGCGCAGCCGCAGATCGATGCGAAATACGTAGCCGTCGGGAGTGCGCTCCTGCAACAGCTTCACCAGCGTTCGCGTGAGCCGCACGTAAAATGCCGCCGGCTCCGTTGCCGCGACGAGCGCTGCAGGGTCGTAGAAGATGATGAGGTCGATATCGCTCGAATAATTGAGCTCGCCCGCCCCCATTTTGCCCATGGCGAGCACGATATAGCCCGAACCTTGCGCCAGAGGGCCACGCTCGAAGCCTTTGAGCTTGCCGCTGCGCTGCGCTGCCTCGAGCAGATAATCAACCGCTGCGCCAACGGCCGCATCGGCCAGCATGGTCTGCAGGTCGACGACCTGCGTCACCGGCCAAACGCCGCCGATATCGGCGAGCGCTAGCAACAGCGCCGCCTGCGCCTTCATGCGGCGAAGCAGGCGCATCACCTCGACTTCATCGCGTGTTGCCGCGATCGCGCGTCTTGCGTCAGCGAGAATGTCGCGGAAACGGCGCTCGGGTTCGGCTTCGAGAAGCGCGACGAACCGCTCCGGCGACCCGCGCACGAGGCCCCAGAGATAGGGCGAGCCGTCCGCCAGCCCCGTCATCAGCGCCTCGAGCCTCGGGTGAGCCGCAGCAAGCCGTGTCAGCGTCTTGCCGGCGGGAAGACCGGCGATTTCGGCGAGCCATTCCTTGACGCGCGCACGCGCCTCGTCGGCGGCCTGAAGGTGCGGCGCCGCCGCGATCCGGCCCACGAGCGAACTGTCGGCTGATCTGTTCACCGAAATCATTCTCCGAACTCGGAACTTGGCGGCCACGCCGGACCGTCCCGCACATCCGTCTTAACAGAAGCGCGGCATCGAATATGCGAATGGCGCAGCAGCTGCGGCTTACGCGCGGTCGCGACATTTCGCGCCGCCGGCCGTGCGAGCCGGCTCGCGGTGAGCTTGCCCATGATGTCGCTATCGTAAACGCTTCATGCCGTCGGCGGGGCCGATCCCGAGCGCGGCAGCGAGATGACGGTCTTGAGCCCGGGGTGGTTGTCCTCGAGCTTGAGCTCGCCGCCATGCAGGCGGGCCACCGCCGAAGCAAGGCTCAGTCCCAGCCCCGAGCCCGGAAGCGAACGGCTTTGTTCGAGCCGCACGAAGCGCTCGACTGCGCGGCCGCGGTCGGCGGCCGGAATACCGCGGCCGCTATCGGCGACCGCAAGCAGGATGCGGTCGCCCTCTCCCGCCGCCGTGACGAGGATCTCAGCGGCGGCCCCGTTCAGCGGGGGGCCACCGGGTGCGCCATATTTGATCGCGTTGTCGACCAAATTGGCGAGCGCCTGGCTGACGAGCTCCCGGTTGCCGTGAACCGGCGCAGCCGCCGGCGCCTCGACCTTGAGGTGGATGCCCTTTTCGTCCGCGAGCGGCTCGTAGAGCTCGCCCACCCCACGCGCGATCTCCGCCGCATCAAACTCGGTCATGCCGTCGCGCGCCTGGCCCGACTCCGCGCGCGCGATCATGAGCAGCGCATTGAAGGTGCGGATCAGCGCCTCCGATTCCTCGATCGTGCTCTCGAGCGCCGCTCGGTACTGGGATTCGTCCTCGGCAAGGCGCAAAGCCTCTTCGCAGCGGTTGCGCAACCTGGTGAGCGGCGTTTTGAGATCATGCGCGATGTTGTCGGAGACCTCCTTGAGGCCGTGCATGAGCGCCTCGATGCGTTCGAGCATGGCATTGAGGTTGGTGGCCAGGCGATCGAGCTCGTCGCCCGTTCCCGCAACCGGGAGGCGTCCAGTCAGATCTCCGTCCATGATCTGACGCGTGGTCTCCGTCATCGCGTCCACGCGCTTGAGAACCCGCCGTGTGACGAAGAATCCGCCGGCGACGCCGAGCACGATGACGACCGCCAACGACCAGCGGCCGGCGGCGATTACGATGTCGTGCAAGCGTTCGCGCTCTTCGAGATCGCGTCCGACCAGGAGCCGGAACCCGGCCGGCAATTGAAACACGCGGATCAGGGCATGATGCTCGGCGCCGTCGGGATCGTCTAAACGCCGATAGGAGGTTTCCGTCCAGCCGGATGTTTCCAGAATGCCGGTCGACAGCGATCCGACATTGCCCGCCAGTCCTTCCCCCGCGCGCGTGGTCACGAGATAAAGGCTCGAGCCGGGCCGACGCGAGCGGGCATCGACGACGAACACGAGCCGGCGGATGCCGCCCTGGCGATATTGCTCGGCCAAGCCGGTGATTTCCGCATCGACCGTCTGCGTGATTTGCTCGGTGATCAGCCGCCGCGTGTTCCAGGCGAAATAAGCGAGCAGGAAAGCGGCAAACAGCGCGAACACGGTGAGATACACCAGCGTCAGCTTGAACGCCGTCGTGCGCAGAAGCTTGCCGAGCGCGGTCATCCCTCACCCCCGCACGTCGCCCTGCGCGCCGCAGGCAATGACGACGTCATTTGCTGTCGCGGATCATATACCCTGCGCCGCGAACCGTATGCAGCAAAGCCTGGGTGAAACCCTTATCGATCTTCGAGCGCAGCCGCGAGATGTGCACGTCGATGACGTTGGTTTGCGGGTCGAAATGGTAATCCCACACGTTCTCGAGCAGCATGGTGCGAGTGACGACCTGACCCGCGTGCTTCATGAGATACTCGAGCAGGCGGAACTCCCGCGGCTGCAGGACGATTTCGTCGCCTGCGCGAGTGACCTGATGCGAAAGCCGGTCGAGCTCGAGATCGCCGACGCGATAGACCGTCTCCTCGCGGCTGCCGCGCCGACGCGCCAACGCCTCCGTACGCGCCAGCAGTTCCGAAAACGAATAGGGCTTGGGAAGATAGTCGTCGCCGCCCGCCCGCAACCCCTTGACTCGATCATCAACCTGGCCGAGCGCTGAAAGGATAAGCGCGGGCGTCTCGATGCCTTTGCTGCGCAGGGTCCCGATGACCGCGAGGCCGTCGAGCTTGGGCAGCATGCGATCGACGATGAGGACGTCGTATTGGCCGTCGAGCGCGTGGGCGAGCCCTTCCTCGCCGTCGGCGGCCAAGTCGGCCACATGCCCGACCTCGCGGAATGCCTTCGCCAGATAGTCGGCGGCATCGCGGTCGTCTTCGATGATCAGGAGACGCATGACGAATGCACCGTCTCTCGGATAAGCGATGTCCCGCGCGGAGGGACGATACTGAACTGCACCAATCATAGCGGCACTATTTCACAGTGTCCTTGGCGTCGGCCCGCAGACCGCCCGGGCCGAGCCGAGAAATGCGAGGGGCGGCGGTTTGACCCGCCACCCCTCAACCAACTCCGCACCGGCGGGGGCGACGGATGCCGGGACGAAGTTAGATGGGATGGGGACGGGCGCCGGGCCCGTCCCCCTGGTTCGAACCGCCGGCGGGGGCGACGGATGCCGGCGGTGCGCCCCATTTCGATCAGGCCTTGCCGAGCCGCAACGCAACGAACTTCGTCGCGTCGCCCGATTTCACCCGCATCAGAATCGTACGCTTGCCGTCCTTCTGCGCGTCTTTGAGGGCACTGCGGATGTCAGCCGGATCGGCAACCTTCTTGCCGCCGACCTCGAGAATGACGTCGCCGGTCTTGACGCCCTGGTCGGAAGCAATCCCATTGGGATCGACCTCGGTCACCACCACGCCTTCGGAACCGCTACCGGCGACCTCGCCGGCGGGTACGACCGTGAGGCCGAGCCGCGGTACGTCGGTGCCCTCCGGGCCGGAGGAATCCGGCATCGTGGTCGCCCGCGCCTCGCGCTGATTGGGCAGTTCACCGAGCGCGATGGAGAAGGTCTTCTCCTCGCCTTTGCGCCACACGGTGAGTTTCGCGGTGCCGCCCGGCGCCATGCCGCCGATCTGCTTGGCGAGATCGCGGGCGTCTTTGACCGCGTTGCCATTGACCGCCGTGATCACGTCGCCGGCCAGGATGCCAGCCTTGGCGGCCGGCCCGTTCGGCTGCGGGTCGGCGACCAGCGCGCCCTCGGATGCCTTGAGACCGAGATTGTCGGCGATTTCCGCGGTGACGGGTTGGATCTGCACGCCGATCCAGCCGCGGCTAACCTTACCATTGTCCTTGAGCTGAGCGACGACCGACTTCACGGTCGGAGCGGGGATGGCGAAGGCGATACCCACCGAGCCGCCCGAAGGCGAGAAGATGGCGGTATTGACTCCGATCACGTTGCCGTCGACGTCGAAGGTCGGGCCGCCGGAATTACCTTTATTGACCGGCGCGTCGATCTGAATGAAGTCGTCGTAAGGGCCGGCCCCGATATCACGGCCACGCGCCGAGACGATACCGGCCGTCACCGTGCCGCCGAGACCGAATGGATTGCCGACCGCGAGCACCCAGTCGCCAATGCGCGGGGCCTTGTCCGCCAGGTGGACGTAGGGGAAGTCGCTGCGGCCCTCGACCTTGATCAGGGCGATGTCGGTACGCGGATCGGTGCCGATCACCTTGGCGGTGTAGGTCTTGCCGTCGTCGGCCGTGACCTCCACGGTCTCGGCCTTGTCGACCACGTGGTTGTTGGTCACGGCGTAGCCATCAGCAGTGATGAAGAAACCGGAGCCCTGCCCGGTCACGAGGCGGTTGCGCGGGGCACGCGGTTCGTCCGGAGTGGCTCCTTCCGGCAAGCCGAAGCGACGGAAGAAACGCTCGATCTGCGAGTTCGGCGGGAACGGTAGATCGCCCTCGAAGCCCATCATCTTGGCGCCACTGGCAGTCTTCACGCGGACCGACATGACGGCGGGCTTCACCTTGTCGACGATGTCGGCAAATCCCATCGGGCGCTGGACGCCCTGCGCATAAGCGATCGAAGTCAGAGCCGGGCTTGTCGGCTGCGGGAGAAGCCCCGCACCGCCGAGCAGCACGGTGACGCCGAGGCCGGCGACGCCAGCAAGAAGAACGAGACGACGCGCTGAGAGGGTGCGCGATTTCGGAGCGGGAACGCTCGCAGTCATAACGGTTCACTCCATCGTTGGTGCGGCGGGGCCCGAACGGCACCCGTTGCAGAGCAAGATGGGGGAGGCTTCCTTACCGCGCGCTGTCGGAGAAATTAAACTTTGGTAAGGTCGGAAAAGTCAAAAAAGCCGGGGACTCTCAGCGGCCTGTCCGAGAATTGATCGCGCCTCACTGCTCGCCCTGGCGCAAAATCTCCGACAGCCGCGCCGCTTCGGCCGGCGTGAGCTTTTGGCGCTCCGCGGTTGCCCGCTCCGAACTGGCTCGGTAGCGGCGCGCCAGCACGAGGACGCCGCATGCTCCGAAAAGCAGTACCGCCGCCGGGGCAAGCCACAGCAGCGCGGTATGCCACGAAAATCGCGGCCTGAGCAGTACGAACTCGCCGTAACGCGCGACCAGAAAATTGATCACCTGCTGGTCGCTCTCGCCCGCCTGCAATCGTTCGCGCACGAGGATACGCAAATCGCGCGCGAGCGGCGCATCGGAATCGTCGATCGACTGATTCTGGCAGACCATGCAGCGCAGCTCCTTGGAGAGCGCGCGCGCGCGTGCTTCCAGCGCAGCGTCCGAGAGGACCTCGTCGGGCCCGAGCGCAACCGCCGGCGACAGAATCGCGAGCGAGAGCACCGCGGCGACAAGACAACGCCACTTCATATGGGCCTACTCCGCCGGCGAGAGCGCGGGCTTGCTCCTTGCCGGCTTCGGCGCGCCTACGCGCAAGCGTCGATCCGAGAGCGACAGCGCACCGCCAATCACCATCACCACCGCGCCGAACCAAATGAGCAGCACCAACGGCTTGTAGTAGAGTCGCACCGCGAGCGATCCGTCCGGGTTGGGGTCCCCGAGCGACAGGTAAAGCTGGGAAAATCCCCGCGTCATCAGCGCGGTTTCGGTGGTGGCAGTGCCGCGCGAGGGAAAGCTGCGCTTCGCCGGCTCCATGACGCCGACGAAGTCGCCATGGCGCCGCACGGTGAAATGAGCGGCGAGTTCGCGGTAGTTCGGCCCCTGCCGCGTGGTCACGCCGTCGAAGTGAAGATCATAGCGGCGGATCGACATCGACTGTCCGGGCTTGAGTTCCGCAATTCGCTCGAGGCTCCATTGCGTCTCGCCGATGATGCCGAGCAACGTGATCCCAAGCCCGAAATGCGCAAAGGTGGCGCCCCAGGCCGAGCGCGGCAAGCCGCGCGCGCGCGCGAATGCGGTCGCGAACGGGACTCTGAGCAGGCCGGTGCGCTCCACGATTTCGGTCAACGCGCCGGCCATGACGTAGAAGGCGAGACCGATCGCGAACGGCACCAGGAGCGGTCCTCCGCCTTCCATGGCGAAGATCACGGCGACGGCGATCACGGCGACGCCGGCGGCGCCGACAAGGCGCTGAGCGACGCCGAGCAGGTCGCCGCGCTTCCAGGCAAGCAGTGGCCCAAACGGCATGGCAATGAGGAGCGGAACGAACAGCGGGGCGAAGGTCGAATTGAAGAACGGCGCGCCGACGGAAATTTTCTCGCCGGTGAGCGCCTCGAGGGCGAGTGGATAGAGCGTACCGACGAAAACGGTCGCGCAAGCGCTCACCAGGAAGAGATTGTTGAGCACCAGCGCGCCTTCGCGCGAAATCGGCGCGAACAGGCCTCCCTGTTTGAGCAAGGGCGCGCGCAACGCGAACAGCGCGAGGCTGCCACCGATGAACAGCAGCAGGATCGCGAGGATGAAGACGCCGCGCGTCGGGTCGGTGGCAAAGGCGTGCACTGAGGTCAGCACGCCCGAGCGCACGAGGAAGGTGCCGATGAGCGAAAGCGAGAAGGCCAGGATCGCGAGCAGG
>JAFAHL010000153.1 GCA_019237215.1 Hyphomicrobiales bacterium
CGACGTGATCATCGGCAAGCCTCCGAGCAGCAGCGTGTAGCCGTCGGCCTGCGCCGCGGCGACGGCCTGCGCGCCGATATTGCCGCCGGCGCCGGGCCGGTTTTCGACCACGATCGAGCCGCCGAGATTTTTGCTCATCGCTTCGGCAACCAGCCGCGCCGCGACGTCATTGGCGCCGCCGGCCGTGAACGGAACGATGAGCCGGATCGGTCGCTGCGGAAAACGCTCTTGTTCCGCCGCGCCAACGCAGGCCATGGCCGCAATCAGCACGCCGATCGAGGCGGCCATGGCGGCTTCGCATCGCCGCCAAAGCGCAAACGCCACCATCGTTTCCTCGTCACAGAGTGTTGTTGTGCCACAGAGTCTTGTTGTGGGGCCAGTTCTTGTTGTGGGGCCAAGCGCGCGCCCGCGGCGCGTTGACGACGAGGCGGTTGTTCGCGTCAGGCTGGCCGGCCTCACGTTAATGGCATAATATGATATTTTGGCAATATGTCAAAATATGACCTTTTTGCTTGCCTGGCCGTCGGCGCGGCGTTAGCGTGCGGTGTCGGTTCCACTTCAAGCGGGGAGCGCGCCTTTGCGCCGCCGTTCCGTCGACAGATCCGCAATTCATGCGAGCGCGATGACCGCGCCTGCCGGGGCGGCGTCATCGCCGGCATCGTCGCTGTCAGCTCATTCCGGCGAGCATCGCCGCGGTCGCGTGGTTGATGGCCGGCGCGCATCCTCCGAGCGGCCGTCCACGGCGATAAGCAGCCTCGATCGCGTGTTCGACGTTCTCAACCTGTTTTCGCTAGCCAAGCCACTCTGGACGGTGGACGAGGCGACGGCCGCGCTGAAGCATTCGCGCAGCACGGTCTATCGCTATATCCGCACCCTGGTGAAGGCGGGGCTGCTGGCATCCGTGGGCCGGTCCTATGGACTTGGCCCGCGCATCGTCGAGCTCGATCAGCAAATGCGGTTGACCGATCCGCTGCTTCGCGTCGCGCAGCCGCAATTGGCGCAATTACGCCGCCGCCTGAACGCCGTCGTTTTATTGCTGCGGTTGTTTCACGACCGCATCATTTGCATCCACGAGGAGTGGGATGAACGGACCGGCGTTCCCGCTGCCGGCCGCGGGCGCGCCGTCGCGTTCTTCAGGGGGGCGACGTCGAAGGTGATCTTGGCGCATTTGCCGACACGGCGGTTGAAGAGTCTTTACCTCAATCACGCGAGCGACATTGCCGAAGCCGGCTTGGGCGACGGTTGGGACGCTTTCGCTGGAAACCTCCGCGATGTGCGCCGGCGCGGCTATCACATCAGCGAAGTCGGCGAGTTGATGACGGGTGTGTTCAGCATTGCGGTGCCGATCTTCAGCGGCGATCGAAAAATCATCGGCAGCCTGACCGTCTTGCAGTGCACGAGCGGGAAGAGCGCGCGTAGCGATGAGCTTCCGCTAGCCGCGGTGCGCAAGGCTGCCAGCGACTTGAGTAAAGCCTATGCGGCGATCGAATCCGGCCTGACGGGCGATATGAAGCTTGCCCGCCAAAAGCTTGCCCGCCAACTCGCGCAGCCGCTGTAGCAGTTCGGACAACCCAAGGAGCGAGCCATGATCAGCGCCGCCGAAAATGAGACTCTCACCCGCGTCGGGCCAGGCACGCCATGTGGCGAGCTCATGCGGCGGTATTGGCACCCGATCACCGGGAGCTCGCATTTGAGGAGCAAGAAGGTCGTTGCGATCCGGTTGCTTGGCGAAGACCTGGTGCTCTACCGCGATCTGCGCGGGCAAATCGGCTTGGTCGACCACCTCTGCGCACACCGGCGGGTCGACCTCTCCACCGGCTACCCGGTGGAAAACGGCCTGCGCTGCCCCTATCACGGCTGGACCTACAACGCCCAAGGCCGCTGCATCGCGCAGCCGGGCGAGCCTGCGAACAGCAGGCTGAAAGACCGGGTGAAGCTGAAAAGCTACCCGGCCCAAGAGCTGGGCGGATTGGTCTTTGCCTACCTCGGCCCCGAACCGGCGCCGCTGTTGCCGCGCTGGGACTACCTGGTCGACGATCATTTGATCCGCCAAGCGGGCTTCGTCGTCGCCCCCTACAACTGGCTGCAGGGCATAGAGAACAGCTACGACGCCACGCACGCCGAGTGGCTGCACGGTCATTTCTTCAAGTACGCCTTGGACGAGCAAGGCGATCCGGCCGATCCGAGATACCAGATCAACGTCGAGCCGATGATGCGCCACCACGAAGAGTTCGAGTACGAGCGAGTGCCCTACGGCCTGTTGCGGCGCGTCGTATTGGAAGGGGATCAAAAAGACGCCGACACCTACAACATCGGTCACGCGAAGATGTTCCCCAACATAACGACGATCAACGCGGGTGGGACCTGCATCAGCACCTACCAGGTCCCGATCGACGATACCCACACGCTCTATCTCGGTCATCGCGCCTACCGCTTTCCACATTGGGTCAGCGTACCGGAGCAGGAGGAGGTGCCCTGGTTCGAAATACCGACCCGTGACGCGAACGGCGACTGGATTCGCAACGACATCGTCGCGCAGGACATCATGGTCATGACCGCGCAAGGTCCGATCATGGACCGCTCGCAGGAACTGCTCGCGACCACCGATATCGGCGTGGTCAAATACCGGCGGCTGCTCAAGGAGCAGATCGAGCTCGTGCGCGGCGACAAGGACCCGATCAACACCTATCGCGACCCGGCTGCAAACCAGCGGCTGGTATTGCCGCATTCACGGGATTTCTACGATCGGGGCGTGTCCGGCAAAAGCTCGTCCTATCGTCGCGGTTCCGCAACCGGCGCGCTCGGCATGCAGAACAGCCCGATCAACGACCTCATCGAGGATTTGTTCGAACAAGCCGCGCGCGGCCGTCCGGAGTTCGCCAAGTGACGTGCCGGTGACGTGCCGGTGACGTGCCGCTGATGCTCGATCGATCGGCGCGTCGCCCGGATGAGTCCCCAAAAGCGCGTTCACGCGCGTCTTCGACACGCCCTAAAAGCGCGTTCACGCGCGTCTTCAACCGGCCTAAAGCGAGTTCACGCGCGACTATTGTAAGCTCGAATGCACGACCATCACCGCCGGCTTCGAGACCGTCGGGATCGCCGCGTGCTTGGCTTTCTTGCGCTCGTGCGCAGGCGGCTGCGTGGTGCTGGCCGTCGATTTTTCGCTGCTTGCGCCTTCGTTCTTTGCTGCGCCTTCGTTCTTTGCAATCTTGCGCGCCGGCGGCTGCGTGGTGCTGGCCGTCGATTTTGCGCCGCTTGCGCCTTCGCCGTTTGCAACCTTGCGTCCAGTTGGGGGCCGGCTGCCGCGCTTGGCCGCGTATTCCCTGCCGTCGATCGCCCCCACATGGGGAGGGTCTCGATCGAGATATGGCCGGCCGACCCCAAGCTCGCTCTCGTGCGCGTCGATCCACTTCCACAGCTCTTCGCTGGCGGCGAAGCGCTGCAGACGGGTCTCGCCCTTGACGCTCACGAGATCGACGGCAAGCCCGTGGCCGTAGCCGCCGCGGCGGCTGCCGCCGTGAAACGAGCTG
>JAFAHL010000366.1 GCA_019237215.1 Hyphomicrobiales bacterium
AGGCCCAGAAGGTCTCATAGCCGGGCTTGAGCTCGATCGCGGGACCGAGGCTCTCCTGCTGCACCTCGAGCCAGAGCGCGTTGAGGCGCTCGGCGGTGAGCTCGCCGCTCCTGCGTTCGGTATGGATATTGCGCTCGAAGGTATAGAACGCGATCTGGCGCACCACCGTATTGATCATGTCCTCGACCTTGGCGGCGAGCATGGCCTTGCGCTGCTTGCGGTCGGCATTGGCGAGAAGCTTCTTGAACGTGAGCATCTCGCCGAAGACGCTTGCGGTCTCGGCGAGCGTGAGCGGGGTCGGGGCCATCAGCGCGCCGTTCGGCGCGGCCAGCACCTGGTGCACGCCGTGCCCGAGCTCGTGGGCGAGGGTCATCACGTCGCGCGGCCTGCCCTGGTAATTGAGCAGCACGTAGGGGTGTGCCGAGGGCACGGTCGGATGCGAGAAGGCGCCGGGCGCTTTGCCCGGACGCACCGGCGCGTCGATCCAGTTGTTGCTGAAGAAGCGCTCCGCGATCGCGGCCATATCGGGTGAGAACGCGCCATAGGCGCCGAGCACGGTCGTGCGCGCCTCGTTCCAACCGATGGTGCGCGTCGGAACCGCGGGTAGCGGCGCGTTGCGGTCCCAGTGCGGCAGCCGCTTTTTGCCGAACCAGCGCGCCTTGAGCGCGTAATAGCGGTGCGAGAGGCGCGGATAGGCGCCGCGCACCGCTTCGACCAACGCCTCAACCACTTCGGGCTCGACCCGATTCGCCAGATGTCGAGCGTCGGCCACATCCACAAAACCGCGCCACCGGTCGGAGATTTCCTTGTCCTTGGCGAGCACATTGGTGATGAGCGCAAACGTTCGCAGGTTCTCCTTGAACGTCTTGGCGAGCGCCTGCGAGGCCGCCTGGCGCATCGCCGCGCGCGGATCCTGCATGAGATTGAGCGTCGGCTCGATCGCGAGCGACTGCGAGCCGACCTTGAAGCGCAGGCTGGCGATGGTTTCGTCGAACAAGCGGTTCCACGCCGAATAGCCCGTCACCGACTTCTCGTGAAAGAGCTGCTCGACACGATCCTCGAGCTGATAGGGCTTCTCCTTGCGGACGTCTTCGATCCACGGCCGGTAGTGCGCCAACGCCGGATCTTGCATGGCGGCTTCGAGCTTGGCGTCATCGAGCCGATTGAGCTCGAGCGTGAAGAACAGAAGATGCGTGGATGCCGCCGTGACGCGCTCCTGCACGTCGGCGTAGAATTTCGCGCGCGCGGGATCGACGGTGTCGCCGGCGTGGAGCAGGCCGGCATAGGACGTGAGTCGGCCGAGAAGATCATCGAGCGCTTCGTAGCGCGTCACCGCCGCCGCGAGCTGCGATCCCGCATCGGATCGCTCGACGAGCCCCGCGAGCTTGCCCTTGAAGGCCTCCTCGAACGCGAGGCTTTCGGCGGCGCCGCGATCGAGGTCGCGCTTGACCTGGGGATCATCGATCCCGGCATAGAGGTCAGCGAGGTTCCATTCCGGCAGCACGCCGAGGCGGCTTGGGGGACGGGACTTGGCCAGGGACTTGGGCGGGGACTTGGGCGCTCGTTGAGCGACGGCGCGTTTTGCTTGTGGGGGCATGACAGGTTGCGAAGGAGCGATGATTGCGGGACGTCGCGAGGAACGCCGATGGAGACGGGCATGGATGGATATGGCGCGCGAGCGCCGCGGGTCAACCGGGCGCTCTAGAAATCGCCGCAGCGGTCACCGCGCGATACTCGAAATCGCGAGCAATATGAGGCGCGTAGAGGTTGGGGCAAACGCGGCAATTTTAACGCCTCGTTAAGCCTGATCGGCGACAGTGCCCCAATTCGGCACACGTTCAGCCTGGGGTCGCGGCATGCGCGAACGAAGTTTGCTCGTCAACGACAATCCTGTGGAGCGCCGCCTCCTCGACCGGACGGATCGCGGATTCGGCTACGAGCCCGCCCTGGCACTGCTCGACGAAAGCGGCCATGTGCGCGCGCTTGCCGACATCGAAGCCGAGGCCATCCGATTCGCCATCAGCCATTATGGCGGTCAGATGTCCGAGGTCGCGCGGCGGTTGCACATCGGACGCTCGACGCTTTACCGCAAGCTCGTTTCGCTCGGACTTGATGCGGAAATCTCGGGTACGAAAGCGCCGGCGTTGTAATCGGGCATCATTATCGGTGGTGTAAACCCGACAATGCTGTAATCCGGTGACAGTCGTTGAGAAAAAAGTTGGCTCGCCCGTTGCGGGCGGGCGACAAAAACCAAAATCGACCAAATTCTCCCGCAATCAGACCAAATTCTCCCGCAATCATCTGTTCGGCTGTGGCCTCGATGGGCGAATCCACGTCAGGTTCGTTCCCGGATGGCGCAGATGGATCTGAACGTAGGGTCCCGCAGGTAAACGCGGGTCCTCGGGAATTTTTGGGAGAGCGTCCGAATGAACGGCCCCCGTTTAGAGCGCATTTTGGCGAGCACGGCTTTGGCTCTGGTCCTGGCGGCGCTGATGAGCGCCTCCGCCACTGCGCAAGAGATGGGCGCGCCGACTGCGGCCACGTCAAGCGAAACTGCAGCGGCGGCGGGCGCGGCTGCACTGGGGACGAGCGAAGCTTCGCCTGCGCCGAGTGCGGCGCCCGCTGGAGCGAGCCAGGCTACCGCCGCGCCCAAAGATGCCGCGGCCCCCGCGCCGGCGGCCAATCCCGCCGTCGCGAGCGAGCCAGCGGCGGCACCCGATCCGCTGGCGGCGCTCGATCCCGCCGACCGCGCGGTGGCTGAAAAGATTCGCGACCTGCTCGCCGCCAAGACCGACACGATTTTCGCTAGCAAGCGAGAGCGCGCGGCCGTCGAGGCTTTCTACCAAAATCGCCAGCTTGCCCCGTTGTGGCTCGACAAGGGCGTGGAGAACGCGCGCGCGCGGGCCGTCATTGCACGCCTGAAGGGCGCCGACGCCGACGGTCTCGACGTCAGCGACTATAAGACGCCGACCTTTGCCGGCCTGAGCGCGGAGGCGCTGGCCGAAGCCGAACTCAAGCTCACGCAGACGGTGCTCACTTACGCCCGCCACCTGCAGTCGGGCCGCTTCCCCTATACCCGCGTCAGCAGCAACATCGAATTGCCGCAGGAGCCGCCCGAGCCGGCGCAGATCCTCGCCAAGATCGCCGGGGTCGCCGACGCCGCCACCGCGCTCGACGATTTCAGCCCGCCCCACGAGGGCTACAGGAAGCTC
Organism: Hyphomicrobiales bacterium; assembly: GCA_019237215.1. Taxonomy (GTDB): domain Bacteria; phylum Pseudomonadota; class Alphaproteobacteria; order Rhizobiales; family Xanthobacteraceae; genus VAZQ01. The sequence continues at coordinate 3,213 of JAFAHL010000366.1, forward strand.
AAGGCCATGCTCGCGCAGATGCGCGGCAAGGCTCCCGCCGCCAAAGAAATCGCCGAGGGCCAGCTGCTCAAGCTCAACGCCAAGGCTCCGATGGAAGACCCGCGCGTTCCGCTGCTACGGGACAAGCTGGGGCTGACCGGGGATGCCTCCGACCTCAGATACGACGCCAAGCTCGCCGAGGCGGTGAAGAAATTCCAGCGCGCCAACGAGCTGCCGGTCACCGGCAATCTCGATTCGCGGACGATCAAGGAAATCAACGGGCCTACTCGTGACAAGCAGATCGACGCCGTCATCTCCAACATGGAGCGCTGGCGCTGGTATCCACGCGATCTCGGCAAGGCCTACGTGATCGTCAATCTGCCGGACTTCACGCTGCGGGTGGTGCACAACGACGCCCAAGTCTGGAGCACCCGAATCGTGATCGGCAAGCCCGACATGCCGACGCCGCTGCTCAGCGAGACGATGAAATACATCACTATCAATCCGACTTGGAACGTGCCGCCATCGATCGTGTACAACGAATATATGCCGGCGCTGCAGCGCGACCCCACGGTCCTGGAACGACAGGGCCTCAAACTCGTCTACAATCGCGATGGCAGCGTGCACATCTATCAGCCGCCGGGCGAGGCCAACGCGCTCGGACGCATACGGTTCAACTTCCCCAACCGCTTCCTGGTTTACCAGCACGACACGCCGGACAAGTACATGTTCGCACACGATGTGCGCGCCTATAGCCACGGCTGCATGCGCGTGCAGGATCCGGCCAAATATGCCGAGGTTCTCCTCGACATCGCGCGCCCGAACGAGAACTGGACCGCTGACAAGATCAAGCGGATGTTCGGCACGGGCGAGCAGGATATTCAATTGCCGGCGCAGATCTGGGTCTTGCTGACCTATCAGAACGCGTTCGTCGACGATGCCGGCCAGCTGCAGATCCGCCGCGACGTCTACAATGTCGACAGCCGCACGCTCGCGGCGATCAAGAGCGAGCGCGGCATGATCGAGCAGATGCAGGAGCGCAAGCGCGAGCAAGAAGCGGTGTCGACAAGCCAACGGCGGCCCGGCGTCGCGGCGCCGCGTAACGTCTCGTTCTTCGAGGCGCTGTTCGGTTTCGGCAGCCGCCCGCCGCAAGGCCGGCCGGTGCCGCCGCGCGGCATCACCCGCTAAAGCTCCACATCCGCGCGCGCTTGGCCGACGCCGCGGGTTTTGGATCGTGTCGCTCAATCGCAGGATTCTCCGCAGTAGGGTTAACCGCGGCAAGTTTTCGCCATAGTCGCCTGTCACGCTTGCGGTATCGGGGGGGACGGGTGCGCTAACCTCGCGTTAACCCATCCCTAATGAGCAGTGCGTCAGCCGTCTTCGTTGTGGTGCGTAACCGCGGCGAGCGACGAAACTTGTCGCCCGCATGGAGCGCGGCGCTGGCGCCGGTATAGGGTTGGCACGTGGCGGTGAAGGTCGCGCACAGGAATCTATCGTCCTTGCGTTCGGTCCGGGCGGGCTGCTGCTGCAGCATCGCCGCTCTTCTCGTTTTTTTCGGAAGCCAGAACTTGCAAAACGCAAGGGCCGACGGCGAGACGCGGACAATCTCCCTTCACCACATCCACACCGACGAGGAACTGACCGTCACCTACAAGGTGAACGGCCGCTATGACGAGGAGGCGCTCAGGAAAATCGACAACCTGCTGCGCGACTGGCGCGAATCAAAAGAGATCAGGATGGATCCCCACCTGATCGACCTCCTGTGGGAGGTTCACCACGAGGTCGGCGCCAAGGAAGCGATCTGGATCGTCTGCGGATTCCGCTCGCCCGAGACCAACGCCATGTTGCGGCGGCGCTCGAGCGGTGTCGCTCAGTTCAGCCAGCACATGCTGGGCAAGGCCATCGACTTCTACATTCCCGGCGTGTCGCTCGAGCAATTGCGCGAAGCCGGCCTGCGGGCGCAACGCGGCGGCGTCGGCTTTTATCCCACATCGGGCTCGCCTTTCGTACACATGGACACCGGAAGCGTGCGCCACTGGCCGCGCATGCCGGAGGCGCAGCTCGCGAGCGTGCTGTCGAAGGGACAGCTCGGCAGCGCGTCGGCCTCCGATGGAGGCCAGCGCAGCCGCATGCCCGGCTTGCTGGCCAGGCTCTTCGGCGGCGGCAAAGACGAGGCGCAGGACGCCGCAACCGCGGCTGCGTCGCCGCCGGTCAAAGCCGCCGCCGTCGCGCGCAAGCCTGCGGCGCCCGAATCGCGGCCCGAGAAGCCGGCGACCGTCGTCGCCGAATCGCGCGTCGAAAAAGTTGCCATGGTGCCGTTCCCGCCAGCCAAACCCGCCAAAACGGCCGATCAATTCGCGTCCGCGGCGGTTAAACCAGCGGCCAAGCCGACGCAGACCTCCGAGGCCGCCTCCGCGGCATCCGAGCCTGCGCCCGTTGGCGCTGGTTATGAGGTCGCGTCCGCGACCTCGAAACCCGAGAGCGCGCCACGAACAGCAAGCGTCCTTGCGCGGGCGAATGTCTCGGCGAACGACGTCATCAACGAGCGCGGCTATTGGCAGGGACTGCCGAGCCTCGACGCAGCAGACGCCCCGCCGCAAGTCGGCGCGGCGCGCACAGCACCATCTGCAACGCCGCGACGTGCGATCGCCAGCGCCGTTGCGGCGCCGTGGCCACTCACCGATCGTAGCGATAGCGCGCCGATGAGCGCGCTCGCCTATGCGGCGCAGCCCACTCCGATCGCCGCCGCCCGTGCGCTGCCGGCGGAGCCGGCAGCGTCGCGGGTCGCGCTCGCCGCGCTGCCGGAAACCACGATCGCGGTCAAACGCGGCGACGACTATCCCTCCGTTGCGCTGCCCAAAGGCCCGAGCGTGGTGCGTGTGGGCGATCGTTTCAACGATCCGTGGATGCGCGCCATGATCGTGAGCCCGAGCGCACAGATTTTCATGAAAACCACGGTGTATGGCGTGCCGGATTTCCGCGCACTCGGTCCGTATCTGGTGAAGCCGGCCTCGACCATGATGGCAACTTTCTCGGAGGATCCGCATCGCGGCATGACCAGCGAGAGTTTCGCCGGCAGCGCCGTGGGCTTCACTCGGACGGTCACATTCAGCACGGCAGCGCTGCAGTAGTTCTGCTTCCGATCACGGGGGGAAGGTTGGGGCGTGGCGCCGCAAGTCGGGGAAACCCGGCTTGCGGCGAACCGCGTCAGGGGCCGTGCGCGAGTATCTGCGCGCTCGCAGCGGTCAGGTCAGCATGCCGAGCGCATGCAGATAGGTCTCGAGAATCGCCTCCTGCTCGCGCCGTTCATCGGCATCCTGCTTGCGCAGCCGCACGATCGTACGCAGCGCCTTGACGTCGAAGCCGTTGGCCTTGGCCTCGGCATACACGTCGCGAATGTCGTCGGCGATCGCTTTTTTCTCTTCCTCCAGCCGCTCGACACGCTCCACGAAGGCCTTCAGATGATCCTTGGCAAAGCGGGCGGCGGGCCGTTCAACGGCAGCGGCGGTGGCCATTCGAACCCTCCTCCAGTAAGGCTGGCGCAAGGTTTCGGGAGCGCGAGCCTTAAGGTCAAGCCGAGTAGCCAGTCATCCCCGGAGTACACAGGCGCAGAAATTTAGTGCTTGTGACCAGCCTTCTCGAACGCGGCCTGCTGGTCCTTGGAGGCCTCCTTCTGGTGCTTGGCCTTCCATTCCTCGTACGGCATGCCGTAGATCGTCTCGCGGCTCTCGTCCTTGGACATCGGCACGCCGCGTGCATCGGCGGCGTCCTTCATCCAGTTCGACAAGCAATTGCGGCAGAAGCCGGCGAGATTCATCAGGTCGATATTCTGCACGTCGGTGTGCTTGCGCAAATGCTCGACGAGGCGGCGGAACGTGGCGGCCTCGAGCTCGGTGCGGGTCTTGTCGTCAAGCGCCATGGCGCGTCCTTTCGCTTGAACAGAAGGGGTCTCGAGCTGGAGAGCTCCGTGCCATAAGAATAGTGATGGCGAGAGGCGCTTTCCAGCATGCCTTAAGCGCGTTCACGCGCGTCCATAGCCCGTCCTAAAGGGCGTTTACGCCCGTCTTCGCGGGCTATGGACGGGCGTGAACGCCCTTAACGACGCGCCTTGCGGGCGCCGATCGCACGAAGGATGATCCAAATGCGGCGGCGGCTATTTCCCGCGCGATGAAGGCAGACCATGCGCAGCGGACCAGGCGAGGAGTTGCGTGCATCGCGGGCGTTCCGCCACGCCGAGCTTGAGCCTTGAGCACATCGCCGCGCGCCTTTCTCGAGGGGCTTTTCCGCACGGCGGTGGCGGCCGCGCACCCGCAGAGCTGCCTGCCGGCGCATTTGCCGGCGCCTCCCTCCGGACGTTTGCTCATTCTGGCGGCCGGCAAGGCGGCCGGCTCCATGGCCGAGGTCGCCGAACGCTACTATCTCGACGCGCGTGGCGTGCCGGAAAGCCGCATCAGCGGTATCGCCGTGACCCGTCGCGGCTATGGCCGTCCGACGCGCCGCGTGCGCGTCGTCGAGGCAGGCCACCCGCTGCCCGACACAGCCGGTCTCGCCGCCACCGGCGAAACGCTCGACCTCGCCGATGCCGCCGGCGCCGAGGATCTGGTGCTGGTGCTGATTTCCGGCGGCGCCTCGGCAAACTGGATCGCGCCCGCCGCCGGGCTCTCGCTTGCGGACAAGCAGGCAGTGACGCGGGCGCTACTCGCCTGCGGCGCCTCGATCGTCGAGATCAACACGGTGCGCAAGCATCTCTCCCGCATCAAAGGCGGGCGGCTTGCGCGGCATGCGTATCCCGCGCGCGTTGTCGCGGTCGGCATTTCCGACGTGCCGGGGGATGATCCGACGGTGATCGGCTCGGGCCCGACGGTGCCCGATCGCACCACGCTCTCCGATGCTCGCGCCATCGTGGCGCGTCATCGGCTCGAGCTGCCGGCGCAGGTGACACGAGCGCTCCTCGACCCCGCAAATGAGACGCCGAAGCCGGGTGATGCGGTGTTCGCCGCCACCTCGTTCGCGCTGGCGACGCGGCCCGCCGAGGTCTTCCGCACCGTAGAGGACGCTGCGCGCGCCGCCGGCTACGAATGCATCGTGCTCGGTACTGCGATCGAGGGCGAGGCGCGCGAGGTCGCCGCCGCGCAGGCACGACTTGCCCGCGATCTCACGGCGCAGGGGCGGCGCGCAGTGATCCTTTCGGGTGGCGAACTCACGGTGACGCTGCGCGGAAAGGGCCGCGGTGGGCCCAACCAGGAGTATGCGCTGGCGCTGGCGGTTGCGCTGGCGGGGACGAGCGGCGTCGCGGCGCTCTCCGGCGACACCGACGGCACCGATGGCGGTGCCGGGCAGCCGGACGATCCCGCGGGCGCCTTCATCGATGCAACCACGCTTGCCCGCGCCGGCCGCCTCGGCCTCGATCCGGCCGTCTTTCTAAACGACAACAATTCGACGGAATTCTTTGAGAAACTTGGCGATCTGGTGACGCCGGGTCCGACGTTGACCAACGTGAACGACTTCCGGGCGATCCTCGTTGACAGTCCTTAGGGGTTCACGCGATATCGGCTTTTCGGACCGTCGGGCGGGTTGAGTGCGGGCGGGATGAAACACCGGTCCACGAGAGCAGGAGTTCGGCGCCACCGTCTCCACCGCTTGGCTGCGGCGCGCGCGCTCGCCGGCGGGGCGCTCGTCATGGCGGCAGTCGCGCTGACCGCCCAGCCAGCCAGGGCCGATTTCCGCCTCTGCAACAATACCGGCAACCGGGTCGGCATCGCGATCGGCTACAAGGAAAACGAAGGCTGGACCACCGAAGGCTGGTGGAACATCTCCGCGCGCAGCTGCGAGACTGTGCTGCGGGGCGCGCTCGTTGCGCGCTTCTATTACATCTATGCGGTCGACTACGACCGCGGCGGAGAATGGTCCGGCCAGGCATTCATGTGCACGCGGGAAAAGGAGTTCACCATCCGCGGTACGGACGATTGCCTCGCGCGCGGCTACGATCGCACCGGCTTTTTCGAGGTCGATACAGGCGACCAGCCGTCCTGGACCGTTCAGCTCACCGAATCGGCCGACCAAGCGCCCATGCAACCCTTGCAATCGCGCGTTCCGATGCTTCAGACCCCTCCGGCTGCGGGCCGACCAGCCGCGCCAACACCGCCGGCGCGAAGCCGCAACTGATGCGACGTCTGCGCCGGACCAAGATCGTCGCGACCCTCGGCCCCGCATCCTCAGACCGACGCGCCATCGCCAGCCTGTTCGAGGCCGGCGCCGACGTCTTCCGCGTCAATATGAGTCACACGACCCACGCGCGCATGCGCGAGCTGGTGGCGGCGATTCGGGAGCTGGAAACCGAGTACGGCCGGCCGATCGGGATTCTGCTCGATCTCCAGGGCCCAAAGCTCAGGCTCGGCAGCTTCGCGCACAATCCGGCCACGCTCGCCAAGGGTAATACCTTCACGCTCGACACCGACCCAACGCCCGGCGATGCCAAGCGGGTGCACCTGCCGCACCCCGAAATCTTCGCCGCCATCGAGCCCGGCCACACGCTCCTGCTCGACGACGGCAAGGTGCGCCTCGTCGCCGTCGAGGCCGACAGCCACCACATCCTCACGCGCGTCGAAGTCGGCGGAAAATTGTCCGACCGCAAAGGCGTGAGCCTCCCTGACACGACCGTGCCGTTCTCGGCACTGACGGAGAAGGACCGCTCCGATCTCGAAGCCGGGCTCGACACCGGCATCGACTGGGTTGCGCTTTCCTTCATCCAGCGGCCGGATGATATCGCCGAGGCCAAGAAGATCACACGCGGGCGCGCCGCTGTCATGGCCAAGATCGAGAAGCCACAAGCCGTCAATCGGCTGGGAGAGATCATGGATCTCGCCGACGCGCTGATGGTGGCGCGCGGCGACCTCGGCGTCGAGATGCCGCTGGAAAAGGTACCCGGGGTGCAAAAGCAGATGACGCGCGCCGCACGCCGCGCCGGCAAGCCGGTCGTGGTCGCGACCCAGATGCTCGAATCCATGATCACAAGTCCCGTCCCCACCCGCGCCGAGGTCTCCGACGTCGCTACCGCGATTTTCGAAGGGGCGGACGCGATCATGCTGTCGGCGGAGTCCGCGGCCGGACAATATCCGGTCGAAGCGGTCGCCACGATGAACCGCATCGCCGAGGAAGTCGAACGCGATCCGACCTACCTCGCCATCATCCACGCCCAGCGCACGGAGCCCGAGGCGACCGGCGCCGACGCCATTGCCGCGGCGGCACGCCAGATCGCGGAAACGCTCGAGCTCTCTGCCATCATCTGCTGGACGAGTTCGGGATCCACCGGGTGGCGGGTCGCGCGCGAGCGTCCGAAATCACCCATCGTGGCGATTTCTCCGAGGCTGTCGACCGGACGCCGCTTGTCGCTGATATGGGGCGTGCATTGCATCGTGGCCGAGGACGCCCACGATCTCGACGACATGGTGGAGCGCGCCTGCCGGCTCGCTTGGAAGGACGGATTCGCTCAGGTAGGGCAGCGGGTCATCATTGTCGCCGGCGTCCCGCTCGGTACGCCAGGCGCGACCAACATGCTGCGCATCGCTTTCGTGGCTGCGGAGGCGGCGCGGGACGCCGGATGACGCACGAGGGCAGCGTGGCCCTGGCCGTCCTTCCTTGTTCGCCGTCCGACCTCAGATATCGCGGCCGTCGACCTTTTCGCTCAACTTCTTGACCAGCTCGGGAATGCGCTCCAGATGCGGATGGATGACCAGTGCGCGCCGGAACGCATCGAGGGCGCGCTTGTCGTCGCCGAGCTCCTGCAGGATGATTCCTAATCCCGAGAGCGCGCCGAAATGGCGCGGCTCGCGCGCCAGCACTTCGTGGATATCGGCGAGCGCGCGGCCGAAGTCTTTTTTCGTGTAGTAGACGGTCGCGCGGCGATTCCACGCCTCGGTGAAGTCCGGCCGGATGTCGATGACGGCGGTCAGCAGCCGGATCGCAAGATCGAAGTCCTTGCCGTCGGCCGCGCTTTTGGCCCGACCCATCAACAGATTGGCGGTGTCGCTGCTGGAGGCGAGCCAGATCGCCCAGATGCGGTTCTCGATATATTTCGCGCTGTCGTCGTCGGGCGCGACTTTGAGCGCGGCAAACAGCCGATCTAGATTTTGCGTCTTGTCGCCGCGCTGGGCGCGCGGCAGCGAGCTCGGCGGCTCGATCGGCTTGAGCGGCTCGGGATCAACCGTTTCTGCGAGCGCCGGCAACACCCACGCCGCCGCGAGGATCGCGGCCGCCATCCATGCGAGGAATCGCTGGCTCATGCGCGCAAGCCTAGCGTTCCGCCGCCGCACGATAAAGACAAGATTTCGCCAGCGCCAGCGGCTGCGCGCACGAGCCGGGCTCAACCTTGCCGGGCCTTGAAGCGGCGCTGGACCTTGTTGATCACGTAGACGCGGCCTTTGCGGCGGACCAGGCGATTGCCGCGATGGCGGCTGCGCAGCGATTTCAACGAGTTGCGGACTTTCATGACTCTGGCTTTCGTGCGCACGGACGCGCGGTTCACAAATAGGTGCAAGGTTGCGCGGAAAGTAGGGATGCGAAGGCGGCTCGTCAACACGCCCGGACGCAGGCGCGGCCGCCCCCGGCAGCGCACGCTCCGGGAACGAATTAACTCGGCGTTATTTTCCTCATGCGACATCGGCCGCGCGCGCGACCGGCAGTTTCAGCAGCCTAGCCGCGTTGGCAAAGAAGATCGCGGCGCGCTGCGCCTCGGGGATGTCGAGGTCCTTGATCAGCTTGATGGCGCGCGGTTTGAGCGAGGTCAGCGGCGGGGCATCGCTGCCGTAGACGACGCGCTCGGGCCCCATCCAGTCGAGCACCATTTTCATCGCCGGCAGATTGTAGGTGACCGTGTCGAGGTGCATTTTCTTGAGGTAATGGCTCGGCGCATGTTTGATCTTCATCGGCGCGTAAGAGCCGAGGAAGAACGCCTCCTCCTGCAACTCGTAGGCATAGTCCATCCGGCTGATGGTCTCGCAGATGCCCCCGCCGCCGTGCGAAGCCACGATCGTCACGCGCGGAAAGTCCTCCAGGATGCCGCGCACGATCAGCCGCGCCAATGCCAGGCAAAGATCGAACGGCCGTCCGATGCTGGACGCGAGACGATAGTCTCTCATCCGCTCCTCGCCGAAGCCGAGATGCGGCGGGTGGATCATCACCGGCACGTCGAGCTCCTCCACCAGTTCCCAAAACGGGCGCGCCTCGTCGTCGTCCGGATAGTGGCCCTTGTGGCTGGAATGAATGAAAATGCCCTTGAGGCCGAGCTCTCGGACAGCACGCTCGGCTTCCTTGATGAAGGCCGGGCCGCCGCAGGGCAGGATCGTCGCGAACGAATAGAGCGTGCCCCGGTATTTCTGCTGAAGCTCGGCGGCGTAGTCGGTCCATTTCTG
>JAFAHL010000579.1 GCA_019237215.1 Hyphomicrobiales bacterium
CGTTTGTTGTGTTCGAGGTCCGCGATGATCTGGTTCTTCCACTCCGGCGGCACGGAAGCATCGTTGTCATCTGCGGATCGAGCGACCGCAGATTCGGCGCCTGTGAACATCAGCGCCGCCGCGAGGAGAAAAATACCGAGCAATCGCAGCTTGCGCATTCTCTAACCTAAATTGAACGATGACGCGCACACGACCGCGCACCTTGCTGCGGCGATGCTCGCGCACGGTATTCACTGGCGGGCGAAACGAGGGGCCTAATCCTTGCGAGCTGCAGATTAGATTGACGGCGGATTCGGTGACCCAAGCTCAGTTGCGGCTATCTTGGCGAATACGCCGGTGAAACGCCGGCCGACGATGACATCGGTCCTTGACGGCGGTCAAGGACCGATGCGCTTGCGGGTTGGTGCGTTCAATTGCGACGGCATCCGCCGCGCGGCCCGCGGTGCCAGCCGCGACCGCAACCGCCGGCCACCGCGATGACCTGGCTCGTCTCGTCGGCCGCCTTCGCAATGGCTGCGCCATTGGCAGGGCTGGCAAGCGCGTTCGATGCGCCCAGCGCACCCACTCCCACGGCGACAATGGCGGCAGCAAGTAATGCTCGCATTTGGCGTCTCCTGTTTTTGGCCGACACGCTCGCCGCGCGACAGATTAGGCGAACCCCAGCCGACCCGCCAGTGACCCGCGCCGGAGCCGCAAGAAGTACGGCTCGAGTGGATTGCCACAGTCGGCTCAACGTCCGTAATCTCCTGGGCAACGCCCAAGCGTGCATTCGCCAAGCGTGCATTCGCCAAGCCTGCGTTCGCTGCGGGAAGGCGCGCGGTGCCGCGGGCGCTGAGTGATCCGGGTTGACATGAACATCGAGCTCAAGCTCACGGTCGAAGACCTCAACGCCCGCTACGCCCAGGCGATCGACGATGACAAGCTCGAAGCGTGGCCGGATTTCTTCATCGCGCAGGGCCGCTACCGCGTTACCACGGCGGAGAATTTCGAGCGCGGCCTGCCGCTCGGCATGATCTATGCAACCTCGCGCGCCATGCTGCGCGACCGCGTGCGTTCGCTGCGCGAGGCCAACGTCTACGAAGCGCAGCGTTACCGCCACGTGATCGGGGTACCGCTTCTTGCATCCGCCGCGGGCAGCGCCGTGCGCGCGCAGACGAGTTTCATCGTTGCCCGGGTCATGCACAGCGGCGAAACCACGTTGTTCGCCACCGGCTGCTACCACGATCACGTGGTGCTCGACGACGGCGAAGCCCGCTTTGCCGAGAAGATCGTGATCCTCGACAGCCGCTTGATCGACACTTTGCTCGCCATTCCGCTCTAGCCCGCACGCCATGCCCGCGCCCGCCGCCGCCTCCTTGACGCGCCACCGCTCGTTCGTGCTGTTCTGGTGCGCGCGCACCTTCACCAACGGCGCCTACATGATGCAGGGGGTCGCGGTCGGCTGGCAGATTTACGAGCTCACCAACGATCCGTTCGACCTCGGCCTGGTCGGGCTGGTGCAATTCGTGCCGCTGGTGGTCTTGTCGGTGGTCATCGGCCAGGTCGCCGACCGCTTCGACCGGCGCATCGTCGTCGCCACCTGTCAGGTCGGCAAGGCGCTGGCCGCGCTCGCGCTCGCGGTCGGCACCGCGCGCGGCTCGCTCACCCGCGACGCCATGCTGGCCATTCTGTTGGTGTCGGGCACGGCGCGCGCATTCGAAATGCCGAGCATCCATGCGATTCTGCCCGGCATCGTGCCGGTGACGCTGTTGCCGCGCGCGATCGCCGCCTCGGTCAGCGCGCAGCAGACCGCCGTCATCTGCGGACCCTCGCTCGGCGGGCTGTTGTATATGCTCAGCCCAACCGGCGTTTACGCGATCTGCACCGCGGTCTTCATTGCGGCGAGCGTGCTGATCAGCCTGATCCGCGTCGCGCGGCGCAGCGAAGAGCGCAAGCCGATCAATCTCGAGACGCTGTTCGCCGGCTTTCGCTATATCCGCAGCCGTCCGATCCTGTTGGGCGCGATCTCGCTCGACCTGTTCGCGGTTCTGCTCGGCGGAGTGACCGCGCTGTTGCCGATCTACGCCCGCGACATCCTGCAGGCCGGGCCGTGGGCGCTCGGCCTGTTGCGCTCGGCGCCGGCGGTCGGGGCGCTCGCCACCTCGGTCGTTCTGGCGCGCCGCGCCATCGCCGGCAACGCCGGCCGCATCATGTACGCCGCGGTCGGAACCTTCGGGCTGGCGAGCCTGGCGTTCGGACTGTCGACCTCGATCGCGCTGTCGTTCCTCGCGCTCGTGATCTACGGCGCCTCCGACGCGATCAGCGTCGTCATCCGGCAATCGCTGGTGCAGCTGCGCACCCCCTACGAGATGCTGGGCCGGGTGCTGGCGGTCAACTCGATGTTCACGGGCTCCTCGGGCTCGCTCGGCGAATTTCGTGCCGGCGCGGTCGCCGCCGCGCTGGGCGCGGTGCCGTCCGCGCTGATCGGCGGCTTGGGCACGATCATAGTGATGCTGATCTGGATATGGGCATTCCCGCAACTTCGCCGCGTCGACAAATTGACGCCGGAGGCGGGAGCGGCGCCGTGACCGCGACATTGGGACCGATTAAGGTGCGCCACACTAGCCGCGACATGGGCACGCGGCGATGTGGGCAATGCGATAGTCCTCAAACCACTCGTCCCACCACATGTCGATCGACACCTCGGACCGCCCGGAAGCCCACGTGAATCGCTCGCTGAAACGCAGATCAGGCGCGGTCTCCTTGAGGCGGGTGAATTCGATCTCGAATGGGCCGGAGGTGGTCGAGCACAGCGATGCATCGGCAACGAGCACGCCGCTCCACGTCCTTTGCAAGTTTCGCGGCTCGGAAATGCGAACGTCCAGTAACGACAACACCGGCTTGCAGGGCTCCCCGGCGGCGGCTTGCATCGCGCCGAACGTGACGAGGCTGGCGGCCAGCAAGATAAACGGATGAGAGCGACGCATCCCGGCCTCCTTGCGATCGCCGACGCCCGCGCCACTGAGCGGGACTAAGCCGGTTGCGGCACTCCGGCGGTCTTGGTCGGCAATGATCCGCGGCCGGCCCGCGCCATCGCGTTCGTGGGATCTATGGAGCGGCCTCGACGAAATCGCCGTTGTGCTTGCCCTGCCGGACCATCTCCCGGCAGTAAGCGTAGAGCGCGTCGTAGACGATCCACTCGGCGGCATTCACCGCGTGATCGTCCTTGAAGCCCAGATGGCGGAAACCTTCCGCGATCGCTTCCAGGCCCGGTGCTTCCGGTTGCTGATAGAGCGTGTTGTCGGTGTCGGCGCCGTTGACGATCTTGCCCAGCAGCACCAGCGCAGGGTCGTCGCTCAGTTTGTACTTTTTCAAGATCGCCTCGAATGAGCACTCCTTGCCGTGATGCCCCAACTCGACGTTTTTCACGTCGTAGAGGATGGCGTTCAGGCGCTTAGCCTCGTCGACCACCTTGTCGGCAGGGACGAAAATGAACTCCGCGTCCCTGTCGACGAATTTCTTGATGAGCCACGGGCAGGCGACCCGGTCGACCTTGACGTGCTCGCGCGTGATCCATTTCATGCCATCCTCCAGTTGCCGGCAGGAGAGATCGGAATCGCGCCGCGGGCAAAGCATCTTTTCTCCACCCGGGCCTAGTTTTTCTCAGGTCCTACTTGCGGCACGGCGGCGAGCGCGAGAAGCGCAGAAAACCCCCTTCGCACCGCGCCGGCGATGACGGGCTGCCCAAGCGGGCTTGGATCAGGTGACGTTGGCTGTCGGCGGGGTGCGGCCGCGCGACATCATTTCTGCGGTCCCTCGAGCGCAATGTCGCGTTCGGCGCGAAAAACATTGGAGTAGAGATTGGCAATCCATTGCCGGCCGTTCGCCGTGACGTTGAGATAGCGAATGGCGGATTGAATGTATGGCGCCACGCTATTCCAGTAGAACTGCGGATATTTGTGGACGATGTCGGCGGGGCTGTCGTAGCCGAGCTGGCGGTTGAGGCCGGCTTCTTCGAACTCGTAATAGAGCGCGTTGGCCTTGCGGATGTAATGCGGATCGCCGAGTTGTCCGATCAGGTCGGCGGCTCGCAGCAGCGCCGCCTCCTCGTCGATGCGTTCCACTTCCGCAGGCATGCTGCTCGGGAAGCGTGAACCTTCGACCGCGCGCGCGATGCGCACGGCATCGAGTTCGGCGATGCCTTGGATGCGCTCCATGATGTAAAGCTTGGAACGGTCGACGTGGTGCGGCAGCAGCGCCGCATCGGAGGCTCCGCGCGGCAGCTTGACCTTGCCGCCGGCGGCATCGATCAAAACGCCGTTTTCATCATCCTGCACGAAAATGCCGCGCACATAGCCGATGTCGTGCGTCACGCATGCAATGATCAGGTGCGCATAATCCTCCGGTGGCATGTGGGCATGCAACGCCCGGCCGCGTAAGATGTCGTGGCCTGCGAGGGTGACCAGCATCGTGTGCTCGACATTGTGGTACAGTGCATCGCTGTTGCCGATGCATTCCAGCGCGATGCGGGCGAGCGAGGGGACCAGCTCGACCAGGCGGGTTTCCGCGCGGCCGTACCGCCGTTGCATGTAGCTCGCGAGAAAAGTGCCGAGAGCGTCGGCCGCGAGCTCGGGAATGGTTATCATGATCGCTTCCCCCTCAGGGCAAGGCTTCGACGGCAGCCGAATAGCGTGGCATGCATTTATCTCGGCTGCATGACAGCGCGTGCGCTGCTGCACCGCGTTGGTGCGGCCAGCCCGATGGTTGGCGCATCCACAGCCTCATATTTGGGTTTTTTCGAACCAGTGATGCGCATACGGCTCGTCGTTGAAGGGCTCGACTTCCACGTATCCGCAACTGCGATACAGCGCCTGCGCTTCCTCGAGCGTCCGATTGGTCTCGAGCCTGAGCGTGCTCACTCCAAAATCGCGTGCGCGCGTTTCCAGCATTTCGAGAATGCGCCGGCCGACGCCGAGACCGCGCGCGTCGGCGGCGACCCACATGCGCTTGACCTCGCCGATCATCCGATCTTTCAGTTTGAGCGCGCCGCATCCGATCGGCCGACCGCCGAGGCGGGCGAGGACGAAGACGCCGGCGGGCGGCGTGAGTTCATCGGCGTTCGCGGGGATGCTCTTTGCCGGGTCGAAGCCGGTTTCGAACCGGCCGGCCAGCTCGCGAAAATATTGTTCGAGGCACCAGCGTGCATCGGCGCTGTCCGGCGCTTCCACCGTTATCTCAACGGCAGACGCGCGCATCAGCCGCTCGATCTCCGCCATCGCTGCGATCAAGCGATCCCGTTGCGGGACGCTGAGCGGGGCCAACACGGATTTTGCGAGCACGTTGGCGCGACGGTCGAGCTCTCTGACTTCGCGCAGCCCCGCTCGGGTCAATCGCACGCGACGGACGCGGCCATCGTTCGCCGCCGCTTGCGCTCGCACCAGCCGCTGACGCTCGAGCGAGCGCAAGAGACGACTGACGTAACCGGAATCGAGCTCCAATCTTGCGCGCAAATCGCGGACCTCCGCGCCGGCGCGGCCGATTTCGTAGAGCAGCCGCGCTTCCCCGAGGGGACGGTTGCGATCGAGAAAATGGTCCTTGAGCGCGCCGATGCGCTGGCTGACCGTTCGGTTGAAGCTGCGCACGCGGCGCACCTGCTCCGTATCCATTCTCTGACTGTAGTCAGATAATTGGCCGGGATCAACCGTTCCGCCGAAATGGGTTTACCCTGATTTCGGCGGCTTAATGCGTGCGTCCACGATCAATTGCGCACCACCAGCACTGAGCACTTGGCGTAGCGCACCACGTGGCCGGCGTTGGACCCGAGGAAGTAGGTGCGCACCGCGTGGCGCTGCGGCCGGTGCGAGCTCATGACGATGAGATCGGGCTGCATGCTGTTCGCCTCGTCAAGGATCTCCTGGTAGATGCCGCCTTGGCGCACGGTCGACGACACCCGCCCCGAGGGCAAGCCGGTCTCCTTGACGACGATGGCGAGCGCGTCTTCCGCCGCCTTGCGCTGCTGCACCTCGAAGTCAGGCGGCACGTATTCGGCGAGCATCACCGGCGTGAGCGGCAGCACATTGACGAAGCGGATCATGCCCTCGGATGCCGCCGCCATCATCAACGCGGTCGCGACGGCGGGCTTGGCCAGGTCCGGATCCGCGAGGTCGATCGGAACCAGGATTTTCTTGTACATGGCACCGTCCCTCTCTGTGAGTTGGTTTTCGGACATATTGCCACGCTTGCGGGCGGACCGTGAGTGGGGCACGCCGCCGATGTGGTCGGTCGTGGCGATCCGGACGGCCGCCCCGCGGGGCGCCCATGCGCCGCCCTCCCCGCCACTTTGCGACGGGCGAGCCCCACGCGCCATTTTGATTGGCGCGAATGGGGCAGGCCCCACGCGCCATTTTTGATTGGCGCGAAGGGGGCAGGCCCCACGCGCGCTTTCAGACCCGATCGGCCTGCGCCAGCGAGCGGGGGCTGACGAAACGCTCGAGCCGTCCGCCTTGGGGATGCAGCTTGCGCCAATCCTTGCCGGCAAAATCGATGACCGCGAGGCCGGATGTCGGCAGGCCTTCGTTGAGCCGCTCGCGGGCCTCGACGTCGCCGGAGGCGATGAGGCGCCGCGCCGCCTCATGCAGCCCCGGATTGTGTCCGACCACGAGCAGGCTGCGCACGGCCGGCGCGGTCTTCTTCACCAGCGCGATGATCGCTTCGGGGCCGGCGTTGTAGAGGCGGTCCTCGTAAACCACCCGCGGCGGCTTGGAGAGCGCGGCGGCGAGGCGCTCCCAGGTCTGGCGCGTGCGCTCGGCCGTCGACACCAGGACGAGGTCCGCCACCAGCCCATGACGGGCCATGTAAGCGCCGATCGCCGCTGCATCGTTTTTGCCGCGCGCATTGAGGCGGCGCGGATGGTCGCTCATGCCGGGCTCGGCCTTTTCCGACTTGGCGTGTCGAAGCAGTATCAACCGCATGGCAGCAGCATCGATGTCCCGCGCGCAGCAGTCCAGGGCGGTGGATTTGAGGCTCCTAGCATTGTATCAGCAAGCCCTCATAGGAGGGTCAAATCCGAAACCACACTAAAATCATAAATTTGCTAGGATCCCGTTGGATGCGATGTCCGCATTGGAGCACCGGAAAATTTGCGACGCTCGCAGCCAGGACACTAGCATGTCAGGTGATGACTTGACCGCCGGGGAAGAAAAGGTGAACGCGTCCGAGCGCGCCTCCTACGTGCCGACCTGGTACACGGCGACCATGGTGCCGGCGTCCGCGCGCGGCCGGCTCACCTTCGATATCGACGTCGATGTCTGCGTGGTCGGCGCGGGCCTTGCCGGCCTCACCGCGGCGCGCGAGATCGCACGGCGCGGGTGGTCGGTGGTGGTGGTGGAAGGCCGCCGCGTCGCCTGGAGCGCGTCCGGCCGCAACGACGGTTTCGTGTTGCCCGGCTTTGCCGCCTCCATGGACCGGCTGATCAGCCGCGTCGGATTGGAGCACGCCAAGGCGCTGTGGGCGCTCTCCGAGATGGGCCTCAAATACGTGCGCACGACGATCGCCGAGGCGCGCATGCCCGGCGTCGCGCCGATCGCCGGCTGGCTCAAAGCATCCAAGGTCGACAACGGCGAGGAGGTGTCGGCGACGGTCGAGCTTTACCGTGAAGAGCTCGGCGCCGAGGTCGAGGCCTGGTCGACCGAGCGCGTGCGCGAGACGCTCAAGACCAATCACTACTTCCACGCCATGCATGTGCCGCGTGCATTTCACATCCATCCGCTCAATTATGCGCTCGGGCTGGCGGAACTGGCAGAAGCGGCGGGGGCGCGCATCTTCGAGGACACGCCGGCGCTCGCAATCGACGTCGAAGGCGTGCGCAAGCGGATCGTCACGCCGTCCGCGCGCGTGCGCGCCAGCCATATCGTGCTTGCCGGCAACGTCCATCTCGGCTCGCTCGAGCCGCGTATCGCCGGTACGGTGGTGCCGATCTGGAGCTATACGATCACCACCGCGCCGCTCGGTGCGCGCCTGGCCGAGGCCATCGCCTATCGCGGCGCGGTGACCGATACCGACCTCGCCAACAACCACTACCGCATCATCGGCAACGACCGGCTGCTCTGGTCGGGACACACGACCACGTGGGAGGCCGATCCCAAGCGCTACGTGGGGCGGCTCAAGGCCGACATGATGGCGGTCTACCCCCAGCTCGGCGAGGTCGAAGTCGAGCACGCCTGGTCGGGCGTGCTCGGCAATGCGCTGCATCGCATGCCGCAGATCGGCGAGCTTTCGCCGGGCCTCTGGCTCGCGAGCGCCTTCGGCGGCCACGGCATAAACACCACCGCCATGGCGGGCAATATTCTCGCCCAAGCCGTCGTCGAGGGCGACGACACGTGGCGATTGTTCGCGCCCTTCGAGCTCGTCTGGGCCGGTGGCGGCCTCGGCCGCGCGGCGATGCAGGTCTTTTATTGGTGGTTCAACGGGGTCGAGCGCTTCGAGGCGCGCGCGGCGCGGCAGCGCGAGGCGGAGGAGCAGCGCGTGGCCGGGCGCGCGGCGCGGCGCGACGACGAGATGGATGTCGAAGCGCGGCTCGGCGCGGTGGTGCCGCGGGCGGACTTGCCGGAAGAGCCGGCGCTCGCCGAGTTGCCGGCCGATCCGCTCGCGGCAAGCGAAATCGTCTCGCCGCCGATCAAGCGCGATGGCATCGATGCGCTGCTCGAAGCGCGCGTGCGCGCGAGCCTTGCGCGGGTCGATTTGCCCGACGTTTCGGTTGTCGAAGACGATGCCGCGCGCGACCGGCCAGTCCCGGACGCGCGCCCGAAACGTCCGGTCTGATTCGCCGCTTCGCGAACACTCCCTACGTTCGCCCCTCGCGCCGCGCCAAGAACGCCAGCCGTTCGAACAGGTGCACGTCCTGCTCGTTCTTGAGCAACGCGCCGTGCAGCGGCGGAATGAGCTTCTTCGGGTCGCGCTCGCGCAAGATTTCAGGGCCGATATCCTCGACCAGCAGGAGCTTGAGCCAATCGAGCAGCTCCGAGGTCGAAGGCTTCTTCTTCATCCCCGGCACGTCGCGGATTTCGTAAAACAGCTTGAGCGCCTCCGACACCAGCCGTTGCTTGATACCGGGGAAATGCACCTCGATGATCGCGCGCATGGTATCGGCGTCGGGGAAGCGGATGTAGTGGAAGAAGCAGCGGCGCAGGAAAGCGTCGGGCAGCTCCTTCTCGTTGTTCGACGTGATCACCACGATCGGCCGCCGCCGCGCCTTGACGGTTTCGCCGGTCTCGTAGACGAAGAACTCCATGCGATCGAGTTCCAGCAGCAGATCGTTGGGAAACTCGATGTCGGCCTTGTCGATTTCATCGATCAGCAGCACCGGTCGCGCATCCGCGACGAAGGCGTCCCACAGCTTGCCGCGCTTGATGTAGTTGCGAATGTCGCGCACGCGCTCGTCGCCCAGTTGGCTGTCGCGCAGCCGCGACACCGCGTCGTATTCGTAAAGCCCCTGCAGCGCCTTGGTGGTCGATTTGATGTGCCACTCGATCAACGGCGCGCCGAGGCTCTTGGCAACCTCGAGCGCGAGCACGGTCTTGCCGGTCCCGGGCTCGCCTTTGACCAGCAGCGGACGCTCGAGCGTGATGGCGGCATTGACCGCGACCTTGAGGTCGTCGGTTGCGACATAGGCGCTGGTTCCTTCGAAACGCATGGTTTGCCCCGCGTGGAGTGGGAGCAATACCGGAGAATGAGGGCACACTTCAACCGAACGGCGGCGGCTTCACGCCGCCATCGCATGAACGTGAGCCGAATTGCCGCGACCGGCGTCGGCAAAATGCCGTATATATCGTCAGCGACCAAGCGCCTGTGCCGACCCCGGGAGAACCGTATGCGGCGCCCAACAACCAAGAACGCCGCCGGCCGACGGATCGGGCTCGGTTTGTTGTTCTCCCTCGGCCTCATTGCGAGCGCTGCAGGGCAGGGGAGCGAGGCGCAGAAGACCGCGATTGCAACCTTCGCCGGCGGCTGTTTCTGGTGCGTGGAAGCCGATTTCGACAAGGTCGACGGCGTGATCAGCACCACCTCGGGCTACACCGGCGGGCACGCCCCCAATCCCAGCTACGAGCAGGTCTCGCACGGCGGCACCGGGCATGCCGAAGCCGTGGAGATCGCATACGACCCGGCCAAGGTGAGCTATGACAAGTTGCTCGATGTGTTTTGGCACAACATCGATCCCTTGGCGAAGGATCGGCAGTTCTGCGATCACGGCGACCAATATCGCAGCGCGATCTTCTATCATGGCGACGAGCAGCGGGCGCTGGCGGAAGCCTCGAAGGCGGCGGTTCAAAAGCGCTTCAAGCAGCCGATCCAGACCGCAATCGTGCCGGCCGGACCGTTCTACAAGGCCGAGGAGTATCATCAGGATTACTACCTGAAGAATCCCATTCGCTATAAATTCTACCGGTTCAATTGCGGACGCGACGCCCGGCTCGAGGAGGTGTGGGGCAAGAAGGACTGAGACATGGTCGATCGTCGTCATTTGCTGGCGGGGGTGGGGGCGCTTGCGCTGATCGCGGGCCTGCGCGCGCTGTGGAGCAGCGATGTCGAGGCCGCCGGCAGCTTCGAGATCCAGAAAAGCGAGAGCGAATGGCGCGCCATCCTGCCCAAGGCGCAATACGACGTGCTGCGTCGGCACCGTACCGAGCCGGCGGGCTCGAGCCCGCTCAACGACGAGAAGCGCAAGGGCACGTTCGCCTGCGCGGGCTGCGACCTTGCGCTGTTCTCGTCGGAGACCAAATATGACAGCAAGACCGGCTGGCCGAGCTTCTATCGGCCGCTGCCGGACGCGGTCGGCACCGCCACCGACTACCTGTTGCTGCTGCCGCGCACCGAGGTGCATTGCCGGCGGTGCGGCGGACATTTGGGCCATGTCTTCGAAGACGGACCGCCGCCCACGGGACTGCGCTACTGCATCAACGGCGCAGCCTTGAAATTTTTGCCCGACGCTCCCGCTTGACCGTGGCATTGCGATCCGACGCGCGCGTCAGCCCGTCGCATTCACGGCCGGCGCCGCGGGCGTAAATGTTCTCGAGGCGCAGATGTTGCGACCGCAACGAGGGTCGCCGTGATCCATAGAGCCGGCATTTGTCTCGCCGCCGTCATCGCAGGCTGCTGCGCTACGCCCGCTTTCGCTGCGGACACGCTCAAGCTTGCGGTCGGGCAGCGCGAAATATGGCACGGGGCGCCGGCCGCGCTGGGCGAGCGCGCCGGCATTTTCCGCAAGCATGACCTCGACCTCGAGCTCTTATTCACCAGCGGCAGCGGCGAGACGATGCAGGCGGTGATCGCCGGCAGCGTCGACATCGGCGTCGCTGCTGGCACGCTCGGCGTCATGGGCGCCTACGCCAAGGGCGCGCCGGTGCGCATCATCGGGGCGGAATCGACCGGAGAGGATTCGTACTGGTACGTGCGCGCCGATTCGCCGGTCAAATCCATGGGCGACATGAAGGGCCGCAGCTTGGCCTACTCGACCAACGGCTCGTCGACCCACGCGAATGCCCTCGCCTTCGTGCAGCTTTACAAGGTCGACGCCAAGCTCATCGCGACCGGTGGTTTCCCGGCCACATTCACCATGGTGATGTCGGGCCAAATCGACGCCGGCTGGTCGGCGCCGCCCTATGCCATGGAGGCGCTGCGTAAGGGCGAGATCCGTGTCGTCGCGCGGTCGAGCGAGTTGCCGTCGGTCAAAGGGCACACCATTCGCGTGCTCATCGCCAACAAGCAGAGTCTCGACGGCAAACCGGACGTCTATCGCCGCTTCATGCGTGCCTATCGCGAGACGGTGGATTGGATGTATGCGAGCGAGGAGGCGGTCAAAATTTACGCGGAATTCGCCAAGATCGGCATCGAGGATGCGCGGCGGGTGCGCGAGGAATTCGATCCCAAGGAGATGGTAATTCCAGACCGTGTGGTAGGACTGAGCGACCTGATGCCCGACGCGGTCAAGTTCAAGTATTTGAGCCAGCCGCTGAGTGCGAAGGAACTCGAGGAGCTGGTGCAAATTCCAAGATAGGCGCGCCCTCGGAGGTGGCCTCGCGCCAGCAGCGCGCCGGCGCAATGACCGCCGGCCGAAGGACCCATGCCGCTTTTTTTGCGCCGCACCGAAAATAGTGCTCGGCTGCAATTCCGTTGTTGTCCGCCATCGCGCGGCTCGATATAAGCTCGCCCCGCGAGCAGGGGGTTCGCTTCGCGCACGGGGTTGCAATGTCTTCGCAGAAGAATGGCGCCGCTATACTGGACAAGACCAAGGCCTACCGACCTT
>JAFAHL010000183.1 GCA_019237215.1 Hyphomicrobiales bacterium
TGGGATGACCGTGACCGAGGTCAAGGGCTACGGGCGCCAGAAGGGCCACACCGAAATCTATCGCGGCGCCGAATATGCAGTGAGCTTCTTGCCGAAACTCAAGATCGAAGTGGCGGTCGCAGCCGACGAGGTCGACAGGACGATCGAGGCCATCTGCGCAGCCGCCAAGACCGGTCAAATCGGGGACGGAAAAATCTTCGTCCTTGCCATCGACGCCGCCGTGCGCATCCGCACCGGCGAGACCGACGCCGCAGCGCTCTAAAGACCCCGCACCCACACGTCGAGCGACAGGAGTTAGACCCATGACGTTCAAGAAGCCATCCGGTGCGGGGCTCCTGGCTCTCGCGTTGGGGGCTCTCTTCGCTCTGTTCCTGTCGGTGATCGACCACGCATACGCCGAAGCGGCCGCGGCTGCGCCGCTCGCGGACGCGGCGCCCGCCTGCGTCGGCAATCCCGATCCGAGATTTGCCGTGCTCGAAAACTGCGCGCCCAATTCCGGCGACACCGCGTGGATGCTCATTGCGGTGGCGCTGGTCCTGATGATGACGATTCCGGGGCTGGGCCTGTTCTACGGCGGCATGGTGCGCAAGAAGAACGTAGGCGACACCGTGATGACGAGTTTCGCCGTCGCCTGTCTCATCAGCATTCTCTGGCTGGTGTGCACCTATAGCCTGGCATTCCGTGCCGGCACCCCATTCATTGGAGGCATCGACCGCGCCTTCCTGCAAGGCATCGTGAGCGACATCTCCAAGGGGATCGGCAATCCCAATCCGCTGGCGCCGACCATCCCGGAGACCGTGTATCTGTGCTTCCAGTTGACCTTCGCCATCATCACGCCGGCGCTGATCGCGGGCGCGTTCGCCGAGCGCATGAAGTTCTCGGCGATGCTGTGGTTCGTCGGCCTGTGGGCGATCTTCGTCTATTCGCCGATCGCGCACTGGGTTTGGGGGCCGGACGGGTTCCTCGCCTCCGGAAACCCAGACGCCTGGGTCAAGGTTCTCGACTTCGCCGGCGGCACGGTCGTGCACATCAATTCCGGCGTGGCGGGGCTGATGGCGTGCCTCGTCCTCGGCAAGCGCAAAGACACCGGCCCGGCCCACAACATGGTGCTCACCTTCATCGGCGCCTCGCTGCTGTGGGTCGGCTGGTTCGGCTTCAACGCCGGCTCGGCCGTGAGCGCGGGCATGCAGGCCGGCATGGCCATGCTGGTGACGCACATGGCCACGGCGACAGCCGCATTCACCTGGATGCTCGTCGAGTGGATGATGCGGGGCAAGCCGACCGTCGTCGGCATCTGCACCGGCGCCGTTGCCGGCCTCGTCGCCATTACCCCGGCCTCGGGCTTCGTCGGCCCGATGGGCTCGCTCGGCATCGGCATCGCCGCCGGCATGTTCTGCTACTGGGGCTGCACCGGCTTGAAGCACGTGCTCGGCTACGATGACGCGCTCGACGCCTTCGGCGTGCACGCCGTCGGCGGCATGGTCGGCGCGTTGCTCACCGGCGTGTTCGCGGTCGAGCAATACGGCGGTACGGCCGGGCTGATCGACGGCAACGCGATGCAGGTCGTCAACCAGATCGAAGGCATCGTCATCGTCTTCGTCTACGACGCGGTGGTGTCGCTGATCATCCTCAAGGTCGTCGACATCTTCATCGGACTGCGTGTCACCGACGAGGTGGAGCGCGAGGGTCTCGATCTCGCGCTGCACGGCGAGACCGTTCATTGAGGAGATACGGTTAGGGCGGAGACCCGGCACCGCCCTTGCCGTCGGGGGGTCCCAGCGCAAGCTGGGGCCCCTCACTTTTTGGCGCTGCAGCGCGGCCACGCCGCGACCGATGGTTAATCGCGCCTTAACCTCGCCGCACCTATGGTAGGACATCCCTGGTGCGGCGGGTGCTGGCGCCGCTTTGTCGATGTTCATGACCGCCGCCGAACGCGTTCCTCCTCCCTCGCCCGTCCGGGCCGACGTTGGCCGCTCGCCCTTCGTGCGGCTGCGCGAGCTCTTGGGCGACAGCGAGCCGGGCAAGCCGCCGATCAGCCTGGCGGTGGGCGAGCCGCAGCATGGCGTGCCGGCGTTCGTGGCGCGCGTGATCGCCGCCCACATCGACGAGTTCGGCCGCTATCCCATGAACAAAGGCCTCGACGACTTTTGCCAGGCGGCCGCCGGCTGGCTCGGCCGGCGCTTCGCGCTGCCGCGGCCAATTGATCCAGCGAATGAAATCCTTGTGCTGAATGGCTCGCGCGAGGGGCTGTTTCTCGCCGCCATCGCGGCGGCACGCTCGGTCGGCGGCCGCCGCGGCCGCCCAGCGATGCTCATTCCCAATCCCTTCTACGCCGCCTATGCCGCGGGCGCGGTGGCGGCGAATT
>JAFAHL010000019.1 GCA_019237215.1 Hyphomicrobiales bacterium
GGCATTGTTGAGCGACGGCTTCGTCGAAGACGGCAGGATCGAGTGTCCGTTGCATCAAGGCCAATTCGACATTCGCTCCGGCAAGGCGCTGTGTGCGCCGGTGACGGAGGACCTGCGCACCTATGCCGTGAAACTGGAAGGCGATGAGGTCTTCATCGATATGGAGCGTCCGGCCGCCTCGGCACCGGCCGTGGCGAACGCAGCCGCGAATCGCAAAGCGGGGGATGGCGTTCGCCTTGCCGAGGAAGACGATCAAGCGGGCAGTGGGAAAATTGCCGCAATGAATGTCGATCCTGAGCTTTCGCTGACGAAACGTTACGTTTGGCCGGCGGAGGGGCTCACGCGGATCCCCGATTGGGTCTACACCGACCAGACGATCTACGAGCGCGAGATCGAGAGGATTTTCCACGGCCGCACCTGGAACTACGTCGCGCTGGAATGCGAAGTGCCCAAGGCCGGCGACTTCATCCGCTCCAATGTTGGTCCGACGCCCGTGGTGGTCGTGCGTGCTGAGAACGGTTCCATCAATGTCGTCGAGAACCGCTGTTCACATCGCGCCGCGGAGTTCTGCCGCGAGCTCAGCGGCAACGTCAAAGAATTCGTCTGCCCTTACCATCAATGGTCCTACGACCTTCAAGGCAACCTCGCCGGCGTTCCATTCCGACGCGGCGTCAACGGCAAGGGCGGCATGCCCGCCGACTTCAACAACGCGCAGCATGGATTGCGCCGGCTCAACGTGACGACTCACCGCGGTGTCGTGTTTGCTTCCTACCTCGACGATATGGAATCGTTTCAGGATTACCTCGGGCCGGAGGTGCTCAAGGAGTTCGAGGCGACCTTCGACGGCCGCAAGCCAAGGCTTCTGGGCTACTACCGCCACACGCTGCCCGGCAATTGGAAGCTCTATCACGAGAATCTCAAGGACCCCTATCACGCCACGCTGCTGCACACCTTCCTGGTGACGTTCGGCCTGCTGGTCGCCGGCAACCGCTCGCTCATGCTCGCGGATGCGACCGGCCGGCACGGCGTCATGGCGTCCGCCAAGTCGGAGCGCAAGAGCGTCTCCAGCGATGCCAAGAAAGAAATGCGCGCCTATCGCGACGGCATGACGCTGGCGGAGCCGCGCTTCATGGACTTCGTCGAGGAGTTCGACAGTCCCTGGTCCGTGACGATGGCGACCATCTGGCCGAATCTGATCATTCAACGCGAGATGAATACGCTCGGATTGCGCCAGATCATACCGACCGGTCCGCATGAGTTCATCATGAAGTGGACCATGTTCGGCTTCGAAGGCGACGACGAGGAAATGACCCGCCATCGTCTGCGCCAGGGCAATCTCATGGGCCCGGCCGGCTTTCTCGGCCTCGAGGACAACGAGGCGATCAAGTTCGTCCAGGACGGGATGCAGCACGTTCCGGGCGGCCAGCATCTGGTGAAGCTCGATCCCGCGGTGGCGGCTGGCACTTCCGACAGCTTGATCTCGGAAGCATCGATTCGCGCCATGTACCGCCACTGGCGCGCGGAAATGGGACTCTAGAAGCATGAGTGAACCCGCCGTCACGCGCCATTCCCCGCCCGATGGCGCGCCGCTCGACTCGCAGCTGCAAGCCATACTGCTGCATCACGAGATCGAATCCTTCAACGCCCGATACGCCCAGGCGCTCGACGAGCAGCGGCTATCGGATTGGACAGAAATGTTCACCGATGATGCGCTTTATGTGATCTTGTCGCGCGAGAATTACGACCGCGGACTGCCGGTCGGGCTGATCTATTGCGAGAACAAGCGAATGATCCACGACCGCGCGTTCGCGCTCATGGAAACTTCGATGTTTGCGCCGCGTTACTTGCGGCACATCATCGCAAACCAGGTTGTCCTGAGTGCGCAGAGCAATGGAACGGTGAAGGCGCGCGCGAACTATGTCGTGCTTCAGGTCCTGTTCGACCGCCCTGATGCGACGTTGCATCAGGTCGGCGTCTACTACGACGTGTTCCGTCGCGTAGGTGGCGCGCTCAAGCTGGCCGAGCGCCGTTGCGTCTACGACAATCTTCTCGTGCCCAATGCCCTGTGCATTCCGGTGTAGAGTGAGAATGTCGCCATCGCGATCGGCGCGGCGTCAAACCGGCAAGCATCCTCACTCCTCGAATACCTGGATGCGGATCGGTTTCGGGTAGAACCCCTTGGAGCTCCCCAGCTTGCCGCTACCGGGGTCGCAGCTTGCGGCGCACAAACAATTCATGTCCGCGCGCAAATCGATGTGCGGGACGGGATCGAACAGCTCCTTGTGCTTGGCGAACACCGCCCATATCAGATTGCCCTTCTCGTCGAGCTCCATGTGCTGGCCGATGTTGAGCGGCGCAGGGATATCGAGCGGTATGATCGGATAATTCTGCAGCGCAGTCATGATATTTTCGTAGCAGCCCCACAACGGCAGATCTTCGCGACACGTGATGCCGGCTTCCGGGTATAGCTTATTCCACGGCGGCAGGTGCCTGCGGTTCCAACGGGTCGTGTACGAACATTCGCTGCACATGCCGTATTGGAGATCGTGGGTCCCTTTGAAGGTGTCTTCCACGATACTCATCATCGGATTGTTCAGCTTGGAGAGCAGCAAATCGCCCGTGCTCAAATAGATCTTGCCCTGGTTTGCCTTGGTCCTCGCCTGATCGAAGCGCTCCTGGAGATTGTCGCGGTTGAACACGACGAAATCCACGATCGACTGGAAGGTAATGCGAACGCGCTGGCCTTTTTTCATCTCCCACGCCGCCCCGCTGTTCACCCTTACGGTTTGGTCATGCAATGCTTTCATTGGCTTGTTTCCTCCATTCGAGCTCGCCAAGATGGCACCGGGGCGCCGGAGGACGCAAGCGGGTTGCGAGACTTCGATCGACGCCTCCACTGCGCACTCCGCTATGTTCGAATGGGCGCGCTACGATAGGTTCGTCAGATGACTGATCGATTGGACGGTATCCATGCGCTGATCACCGGCGCTGCAAGTGGCATCGGCGCCGCGTGCGCTCGACGCATGGCGCGCGATGGCGCGCAACTGTTGCTGGCGGACCTCAATGGCGCCGGCGCGAAAGCCCTTGCTGACGAGCTTGGGCAGACTTCGGTCGAGGCGGACGTTACCCGCGCAGGCGACATCGAGCGCATGCTCGAGCTCGCCTACCAGCGCTGGGGACGCCTCGACGTGTTGTTCAACAACGCTGGCATCGCCGAGATCCGGCCGCTGCTCGAGCTCAGCGAGGACGAATGGGACCGCATGCTGGCGGTCAACCTGCGCGCCGTCTTTTTCGTGTTGCAAGCCGCCGCCAAACGCATGCGTGCGCAGGCGCCGATTGCGGGTTCCGAACTGCGCGGAAAGTTGATCCAAACCGCCTCGATCGCCGCCTACCGAGGCGGCTTGGCGTACATGCCCCACTATGCGGCCAGCAAAGCTGGCGTCGTCAGCGTCACGCGCACCGCCGCGCAGGTGCTGGCGGCCGATAGGATTACGTCGAATTGCATCTGCCCCGGCGCGGTCGACACGCCGATGTGGAAGAAGATCGACGCGCAATGGAGCAAAATCGAGGGCTGGCAAACCGGTGAAGCCTGGAAGCGGCGAACCTCGTTTATCCCCCTCGGCCGGCCGGAAACTGCCGACGACGTGGCTGGCGTCGTGAGCTTTCTCGCCAGCCGCGATTCCGACTACATGACAGGTCAGGCGGTCAACGTCGACGGCGGGCTCGTGATGGGCAATTGAGATGACCCGGCCGACGTCCGGTTCTTCCGTTCGGACGAACGGCCAGCCCGACGAACGGCCAACCATTGTGTCGTCGGCGGGCTTTCGTTGGGTGACGTTGCTGGCAGAGCTGCGATGAAACCTCCGAGCTTGCTGCTTCTCGCAATGGCTGCGGGCGGTTGCTTCAGCACGACGCCGGCCCAAGCGCAGCTTTATCCGACGAAGCCAGTGCGGGTCATCACCGCCAACAGCCCCGGCGGGACCAGCGACATCTTCGTTCGCGCCCTTGCCGACGAGCTGCAGAAGCGCTGGGGTCAACCCGTGATCATCGAAAATCGCTCGGGCGGAGGGATGAATATAGCCGGTCGCGCCTGTGCCGATGCGGCGAACGATGGTTACACCATCTGCATTTTGCCCAATGAAACGCTGACGCTGAACCAGTTCACGTACAAATCGATCCCCTTTGACCCGGCGAAGGACTTCGACCCGATCAGCAACGCCTTCATCAACACGCAGGTGCTCGTGGTGAGCGCTGGGCTTGGCGTCAGCTCGCTCGATGAGTTGGCGGAGCTTTCCAGGTCCAAGCCCGGGACGTTGAGCTACAGTGCGCTGGCCATTCCCATGCAGATCACCATGGAGAGATGGAAGCAGAAAACCGGGGCCGATCTCGTCAGCGTTCCTTCGCGCGGCGGCGGCGATATCGTGACCGGCCTGTTGACCGCAACGACGCCGGTCGCCATCGTCGGATTGCCCAACTTCATCACTCATATACGCAGCCGGATCGTCAAAGCGCTCGCCGTGGACTCCGATGCGCGCTCCCCGCTCTTTCCCGACGTGCCAACCCTGAATGAGCTGGGTTTTCCGAATCTCGCTCCGGTTTACTTCGGCTTCGTTGCCCCGGCTGGCACGCCCAAACCTATCATTGAGAAATTGCATGAGGACATCAGCCGCATCGGCAACGAGCCGGCGTTCCGTCAAACGCGGATAACCGAAATCGGGCTGCAACCCGTTTTCGATACTCCCGAACAATTTGCCCGCTACCTGAAGGAACAGCGAACGAACGCCGCTCGGCTGATCGAGGAATCCGGCTTCCAAGCGCGTTGATGCGACGCCGATGGCAACGGCATCGAGATCATCGATCTCTGCAACAAATAGATCGTTGCTGTCGGCCCCAAGCGCGGGAGAAACGGCATGTACCCGCGATGCCTCTATTTTTTCTGTAAAATACAGGAGAAAAACAGGAGCCGGGGCACAACCTGACGCCGGTGATCTCCCCGCAAGCCACGCGACGACAACGGGAAACGAGCGCGACCGGCGCCGTTCGGGCTGGCCCCGAATTGCCGTCCAATAACAGGAGAAAACAGGACGGAAACAGGCGACGGGCGCAACCTCGGCTTGCAGCACGTCAGTCGCAAGGCACTCGGCGCGCGTTCGCCCGCATCTGCAGTTTGTTCGCGCAGGATCGCAGCCGGCCCCCTCACTGAGGCAGTGACGAATCCGGGTGCTGCGTAGACGCATCTCACGATGTCAAACAGCCCGCGCCGACCCGCCGCGCGGGCCAACGCTTCGCGCCGCGCTACTCTTTGATCTTTGCGTTCTTTGCGCGGCACGCCTCCTCGTCGAGCGAGGATTGGGCACTTCTATCACAGCTCCGCGCTGTAGTCAAGAATTGAATACATATAGTAGTCACAAAAATGCCGCGGCTTTCCCCGCGCGGGCACAGATCCCGAGCATCGTCGTTGCGTTTCTTCAGCGGCGCTTATGGAACCGTTGAGAGTGCGGCCCCTCGCAGCCTTGCGCCGATGGCGATGATGGTGAGGCTCGCAAGAACGCTCGCGCCAAATGCGATGCGCCCCGCCGGGCGGGATTGGAGCCTATACCATCCGCGCCGCCTCCTCGTGGGTCGGCAAGCGCCCGTTTGGGGTGAGCTGATCGACCAAGTCCGGCAGATGCTGACTAAGGCCAGCCAGCAGCTCGTCCACGCTCAGGCCGGTCTGCTTGCTCAGTGCATTGAGCGTGTCGCTGCCGAGCGCATTCGCCAGATCCTTGGGCGCGATCTCCTCGTTCGGGCCGGTGCCGACCCAGGATTGCGCGACGCGACCATGTCCGCCGTCCTGTAGTTCTTTTATGATGTTCCCGAGGCCGCCGCTGAGCACGCTTCCCGCCGCGGCGCCACCGAGCACGCCACCCAATCCGCCGGGGAAGAGGTCACTCAGGCTGCCGCCAGGCTTTGCCCCGCTGCCGCTTGGCATGCTGCCTGGCTTGCCGCCAAACAATCCGCCAAGGATATCGCCGACGTCACCGCCCGAACCGCCGGCACTCGGAGTGCCGCCCGGCGGTAGTCGGCCCGTCTGACCCACGCCGCCCGAAGGGGCTGTCTGGCCACCCCGGCCCTTGAACGCCTTGTAGGCAAGGAGCCCCAGCAGCGCGATCATGATCGGCGACATGCCGCCGCCACCGCCGCTGCTGGGTTGGCGCTGGCCGCGCGGGCCATTCATCATACCAGTGAGAACATCCGCCAGTCCCATGTCTGCCTCCTTGTGTTGACGTCCGTGATTCCGCGCCTTCGAATTTGGCCACTGGCCCACGGCCAGCGGCGAGGTTATGGCCCGCCGGGGTTGCCCGGGTCGCGAACGACGCGATGAACCACGAGCCTGTTCCAGATGAACAACACGACGAACGCGCCGACCGTAGCGGCGATGAGACCGGCACCCTGATCGAGCCGGTACCAGCCGATGGTCTGGCCAATGAACGTCGCGAGAAACGCGCCTGCGATTCCCAGCACGGTGGTAAGGATGAAGCCTTTAGGCTCGTTCGGACCCGGCGAAAGCACGCGCGCGATCAGGCCGGCAATGAAGCCGATGATGATCATCCAGATGATGTTCCACACGACGATCTCCCACGATCACGAGTCGACGATCGATCTTTGATCAGACGCCGGGCGCTTAAAGCTGAGCCGCGTTCAATGTGTCGCAGCTCTCGACCTTCCCCGACTTCAGCCCGGTCGTGAACCAGCGCGTGCGCTGTTGCGAGGTGCCGTGGGTGAAGGCGTCGGGCACCACATAGCCCTGCGTCTGCCGCTGCAACCGGTCGTCGCCGATGGCCGATGCGGTCTGCATCGCCGCCTCCACGTCGCCCGGCTCGATGAAGTTCCACGTTTCCTGCGAGTGGTGCGCCCACACGCCGGCAAGGCAATCGGCCTGCAACTCGACCCGCACTTGGACTTGGTTGGCCTCGACTTTGTCGAGACTTTGCTGCACTTGCTGCACCTTGGGCAGGATGCCCAGCAGGTTCTGCACGTGGTGGCCGACCTCGTGGGCGATCACGTAGGCCTGCGAGAATTGGCACGACTTGCTGCCGGCATCGCAAGCGCGGAAGCGTCGCTCGAGATCCTGAAAGAACGAGGTGTCGAGATAAACCTTG
>JAFAHL010000188.1 GCA_019237215.1 Hyphomicrobiales bacterium
ATGGACATCTACCCGGAGAACGTGCGCAGCTGGATCGCGCGCCGCGGCGGCCTCTCCCCGCGCATGATGTATCTCAGCGGCCGCGAGCTCACGGCGATGTATCAGACCTGCGATTGATACCCACTCTGCCGCCCCTGGCCCAAAAGACTTCTGCAGCCAGTCATGCGCGGGCAGAAGCGCGTCGAAGACGCGCGTGAACGCGCTTACGACCCGCGCATCCATCTTCTTCGCAAGAAGCTTTTTGCAAGGATGGATGGATTGCCGGGTCAATCCCGGCAATGACGACCTTAATACAACCCGTGCACTGTCGCCGCCTTCAATCTTGATGTTACCTCCCGCCGGCGAGCCGATGGGCGGCCGACGCAAAGACGCCGCCGGCAGCGGCCGCGAGCGCCATAGCGCCATAGGCGAGGCCGCCGAAGCGCGCGTAGAGCACGCCCGATAGTCCCATGGCCGCGGCCATGACCAGGCCGAGCGCGACGGCGAGATAGCCCTGGGCGGTCGCGCCGAGCTCGGCCGGCGCCGCGCGCGCCACGAAGCCGAGCGCGCCGAGATGGGTGGCGCCGAACGACAGCGCATGCAGACATTGCAACGGCACCAGCAGCGCCAGCGGCGGATCGAACGCCATCGCGCTCCAGCGAACGACCGCGCCCGCGGCGCCGAGCATGAGCAGCGTGGTGGGGGCGAGCGGCAGGCGGCCGGAGATCGCAAACAGCGCGATTTCGGCCACGACGGCGAGCGCCCATAGCGCTCCGATCGTGCCGCCGTCGAGGCCGGCGGCCTGCCAGTCGAGCGCGGAGAAGCCGTAATAGATCGCGTGGCTCGCCTGAATGAGGCTGGCCGCAGCCGCCGCCGCGACCAAGGCGCGATCGCGCAACAGGTCCTGCGCGGACGATGCGCGGGCCGCGGATAAGCTTTGCTCGCGCGCGGAGAGCGGTGCGAGCGCGTACGCCGCCGCCGCGGTGAGCGTCAGCGCCGCCACCACCAGCCAAATGAGGTCGCGCGCGGCGATGCGCTCGAGCAGGAGGCCGGCGCCGAAGCTGCCGACGATGAAGGCGGCCGAGCCCCAAAGCCGCACCGGGCCGTAGGCGGGCTTAAGCCCGCCGAGACCGCGCAGCGCATAGGCGTCGGCGAGCGGCATGATCGGCGTGTAGAAGGCGGACGCCAGCGCCAGCGCCATGATGATGGCGACCGCGCCTTGTGCGAGTCCCACCACGGCGTAGCCGAGCACGGACATCGCGGCCGCGATCAGGATCGCCGTGCGCAGCGCGTCGTGCCGGTCGGCGCCGCGCGTTGCCAGCGGGATCGCGAATACGCGCACGACCATGGGGAGCGCAAGCGCGACGCCGATCGCGCCGGCATCGAGCCCCTTGGCCGCGAGCCACAGCGGCAGGAACGGCAATTGCACGCCGAGCGCGACGAACAGCGCGGCGTAGAACACCGCGAGCCGCCACGCAAACGAGGGATGGAACGGCGACAGACGACTCAACAGCAACTGCAATGTGTCCTTCGTCGTCGTCTAGCAGCTACAGTACGCTCGCTCGTGCTTGAAGCACGTCAGCGCTACATACTCGGTATGCTCCCCTCTCCAACCAAACCCCGGCCTGCCGGGGTTTGGTCACTTCAAGATTTGCCGGAAGCGGGCAAGCCCGCAGCCGGCTGGGGAGGGGTTGGGGGTGGGGGTAGCGCGATTCCTTCCGAGGTGGCGCAACCATCATTTCACCGCACCACCCCCACCCGCCCGCCTTCGCTGCGCTTCGGCGCATAGCCGATGCTCCGCATCGGCGTCGTTGGCGCCAAGAACGGCGGCCGAAGGCCGCCTCTGCCTCCCCACAAGGGGGAGGGTAAAGACTGAGTCCGCGGCTGCTGCTAATCCCAATCAAACCGACGTGTTCTTAATCAAGCGACCAGCCGATAGAACAGGTCCGGATCGACGTTGCCGCCGGAAAGGACCGCGACCGCGATCTTTCCCTTCACGTCGATCTTGCCCGAGATGAGCGCGGCGAGCGCGGCCGCGCCACCCGGCTCCACCACCAGCTTGAGCTCGCGAAAGGCGAAGGCGACCGCGGCGGCGACCTCCTCGTCGCTCACGGCGGCGCCGGCGCCGACCAGCTCGCGGTTGATCGCGAAGGTCATTTCGCCGGGCGTCTGCGCCATCAGCGCATCGCAGATCGTGCCGGTGAGCGCGGCGTTCTTTTCCCGCCGTCCGCTTTTGAACGAACGGGCATGATCGTCGAAGCCCTCGGGCTCCGCGGTGTAGAGACGCGCCTGCGGCATTCGCGCCTTCACCGCGAGCGCGATGCCCGCGGTCAATCCGCCGCCCGATGCCGTCACCGCGATGACCTCGGGCACGAGCCCAAGCGCGACGAGATCCTCGACGATCTCGCGGCCGGTCGTGCCCTGTCCGGCGATGATCAGCGCGTCGTCGTAGGGCGGCACCAGCGCGGCGTGGCGTTTGTACGCGATCTCCTGCGCGATGGCCTGGCGGTCTTCGCGCGCGCGGTCGTAGAGCACGACCTCGGCGCCCAGCGCCGCGGTGCGCTCGCGCTTGGGGCGCGGCGCATCCGCCGGCATGACGATGACCGCCGGCATGCCGAGAAGCCGCGCCGCCGCCGCGACGCCTTGCGCGTGATTGCCCGAGGAAAACGCCACCACGCCGCCCGCGCGCTCCGCCGGCGGGATGGAGGAGAGCTTGTTGTAGGCGCCGCGGAACTTGAACGAGCCCGTGCGCTGCAGGGTCTCGGCCTTCAGAAACACGCGCGCGCCGGTCAGCGCATCGAGCACCGGCGAGGTCAGCAGCGGCGTGCGTAGCGCAACGCCCGCAAGCCGCTGCGCGGCGGCATCGACGTCCGCGGCGGTCGGCAAGGCGCGATCGGGCGATGGTTGCATTGCCCGACGGTAGCGCCGCGACGCCCTACCCGGCAAGGGGCGTTCGCGCGCGCATCCGCGGCGCCGCGTCCCGTGCTCGTCACACGACTGTCACCGCCTGCATGACATAGCTGCGTCATGACGAT
>JAFAHL010000385.1 GCA_019237215.1 Hyphomicrobiales bacterium
GGCGGCCGCGCTCGCCTCGGAGAACAAGACGCTCGCGCATCCGGCTTCGGTCGATTCGCTGCCGACCTCGGCGAACCAGGAAGACCACGTTTCGATGGCCACGTTCGCTGCGCGCAAGCTCGCGGACATCGCGGAGAACACGGCCAACATCCTCGCGATCGAGCTGCTCGCGGCGGCCCAGGGCGTGGAGCTGCGCGCGCCGCACCATACGAGCCCGGCGCTCGCGCACGTGATGCAGTCGGTGCGCGCCGAGGTGCCGCATTACGACCTCGACCGTTACTTCGCGCCGGACATCGCTGCGCTCACGCGTCTCGTGCAGAACGGGGCGATCGCGGCGCACAGCCCGCTGACGTTCGAGTCCGAACAATAAGCGTTGTGGAACGCATAAAAAGCATTCCTGAATAACATCAGAGACGAAGACGCCATGAATCACCCGAACTTCACCGACCCCCGCCTCGACCAGACCCGCACGATCCGCGCGCCGCGCGGCGGCGAGAAGGTCTGCAAGACCTGGCTCGCGGAAGCCGCGTACCGGATGATCCAGAACAATCTGGACCCCGAGGTCGCCGAGCATCCGCATGCGCTCGTGGTGTACGGCGGCATTGGCCGCGCCGCGCGCAACTGGGAATGCTTCGACCAGATCCTCGCGTCACTGAAGGACCTGAACGAAGACGAGACGCTGCTGATCCAGTCCGGCAAGCCCGTGGGCGTGTTCCGCACGCACGCGGACGCGCCGCGCGTGCTGCTCGCGAACTCGAACCTCGTGCCGCACTGGGCCACGTGGGAGCATTTCCACGAACTGGACCGCAAGGGCCTCATGATGTACGGCCAGATGACGGCGGGCAGCTGGATCTACATCGGCTCGCAGGGCATCGTGCAGGGCACCTACGAAACGTTCTATTCGGTCGCGAACCAGCACTTCAACGGCGACCCGAAGGGCCGCTGGATCCTCACTGGCGGTCTGGGCGGCATGGGCGGCGCGCAGCCGCTCGCGGCGACCATGGCGGGCTTCTCGATGATCGCCGTGGAATGCGACGAGACGCGCATCGACTTCCGCCTGAAGACGCGCTACGTGGACCGCAAGGCGAAGACCATCGACGAGGCGCTGGCCATCGTCGAGGAAGCGAAGAAGACGGGCAAGCCGGTTTCGGTGGGCCTGCTCGGCAACGCGGCGGACGTGTTTGCGGAGTTCGTGAAGCGCGGCATCACGCCGGACTGCGTGACGGACCAGACGAGCGCGCACGACCCGATCAATGGCTATCTGCCGCAAGGCTGGACGGTGGCGCAGTGGCGCGAGGCGCAGAAAGTTGCGCCCGAAACCATCGTGAAGGTCGCGAAGGAATCGATGGCCAACCAGGTGCGCGCGATGCTCGCGCTGCAGGCGCGCGGCGCGGCCACGCTCGACTACGGCAACAACATCCGCCAGATGGCGCTGGAAATGGGCGTGGAAAACGCATTCGATTTCCCGGGCTTCGTGCCTGCGTATATCCGTCCGCTGTTCTGCGAAGGCAAGGGGCCGTTCCGCTGGGTCGCGCTCTCGGGCGATCCTGAGGACATCTACAAGACCGACGCCAAGGTCAAGGAGCTGATTCCCGACGATCCGCACCTGCACAACTGGCTCGACATGGCGCGCGAGCGCATCGCGTTCCAGGGGCTTCCGGCGCGTATCTGCTGGGTGGGCGTGAAGGATCGCTATCGTCTGGGCCAGGCGTTCAACGAGATGGTGAAGAGCGGCGAACTGAAGGCGCCGGTCGTGATCGGCCGTGACCATCTGGACACCGGCTCGGTGGCGAGCCCGAACCGCGAGACGGAATCGATGAAGGACGGCTCGGACGCCGTGAGCGACTGGCCGCTGCTCAATGCGCTGCTCAATACGGCGGGCGGCGCGTCGTGGGTGTCGCTGCACCACGGCGGCGGCGTGGGCATGGGCTTTTCGCAGCACTCGGGCGTGGTGATCGTGGCGGACGGCACGCAGGCGGCGCACGAGCGTCTTGGCCGCGTGCTGCTCAACGACCCGGCCACGGGCGTGATGCGCCATGCGGATGCCGGTTACGAACTCGCGCAGCAAACCGCGCGCGAGGCGGGCCTCAAGCTGCC
>JAFAHL010000192.1 GCA_019237215.1 Hyphomicrobiales bacterium
GAATTGTCCGCCTCCACCATGCGCCGCAACGGCATCACCACGCTTTCGACGTCTGCCTGGGTCTCGATGCCGAACGGACCTTCGGCGAGGGTGGAACACACGATCTCCGGACCGTTTGCAAACCGCAGCGGCTCCAACGCTGCGTCGAGACCGCGGGTGACGTCCTCATTGGAATTCGGATTGACGACGCGAATGCGCGGAGGAGGATCGCTCATGGCTGCTCGCGGATCTGATCTCGATTGCCACCTCAACACGATGTTGGCTTGCGTTGCAAGCCGTGCCTGAGGATGCCGACGCGGTCGTGAAGGAGCCCGACGTCAAGTCCATCGTTCGGAAATCATCCTCGGGTAGTCTGAATCTCTGCGGCGTACCTCACCGCGCCGGCAGTGGCGGAACGCGTCTCGCCTCCCCGAGCACAACGGTCGCAGGACTAGATTGAGCCGCCGCACGGCTAAGCGTAGCATCCCATCCGAACATTGCCAGCGGACGAGGTGCTGCCGTGAAAGTCTGCATGTTCCACCTGATGCCATACCGGGATCTGCCAGCTGATTTCGAGCAGCGATACAACTCGGCCTATATCGATCCCATGTGGTTCGACGTGGCCGATTCCGACAAGGTCGGCCAATATTACAATGCGACGCTGGACGAGATGCTCTACGCCGCCAACGCCGGTTTGCATGGGCTCTGCACCAACCAGCATCACCAGAACGTCTATGGCTTCATGGCAAATCCAAGCATCATGGGCGCGGTGCTCGCGAGGCAAACCAACGGCCAGAATATCGCAATCATCCAGCTCGGCTCGACCTTGCCTTCTACGACGCCGCCAACGCGCATCGCTGAAGAATACGCGATGCTCGACTGCGTCAGCGGCGGACGGCTGGTTGCAGGATTTCCTACCGGGTTGCCCGCCGACGCGACCATCTCGAACGGCGTCATCCCGGTCGAGCAACGCGAGCGTTTCCGCGAAGCGCTGGCCCTGGTGATCAAGGCCTGGTCTGCGAGGGACGTTTTCGCCTGGAACGGCAGGCACTATCAGCTCGGCATGGTGAACCTTTGGCCGCGGCCGATCCAGCAGCCGCATCCACCGATCTGGATTCCTGGCTCCGGCATTTCCTCGACGGCGGAGTATGTGGTTGGCCAGGACCATTGTTTCTGCCACCTGAGCTATTACGGCGCCAAGAACGCGGAGCAGGTGAGCGACCGGTATTGGGAGCTCGTTGCACGCAAGGGGCGGGACGACAATCCTTACCGGTTCAGCTTCCTGCAACTCATCGGCGTAGGCGAGACCGACGCCGAGGCCGAGGACCTATACGCCGAACACGCCGAGTATTTCTTCCACAAGCTGCTCTACACGCCGACCTACTATCAGGCGATTCCGGGCTGTCTCGAATACGAGGCGCTCGTGCAGTCGCTACGCCACAATCCCCGCGCCAGCATCAATCTGCGCGAACTCAAGGCCAAGGATTTGTTCGAGCGCGGCTTCGTCGTGGTCGGAAGCCCGAAGACCGTGCGCGAGCAGCTACTCGACGGCATCAAGCGCTTGCGCATGGGGCACCTGCTGGCGCTCCTGCATTTCGGCTCCATGCCGACGGCGCTGTGCAAGAACAACATCGATCTGTTTGCACGCGAAGTGCTGCCCTATCTCGCGGACCTGTGGGACGACAGGTACGAGGACCGCTGGTGGCCCGAACGCCTCAAGGCCAAGCACCCTGCCGCCGCGTTGGCCGCCGCTTCCTAGAAGCTGGCGGAGAGTGGACATGGCTGCCCCGGAGGTACGCAGGCTCAGCCTATGGCAGGACCGCATCCAAACTGAGGTCGAGATCAGCGGCCGCGGTCGGCCGCTCGTCTATCTGCATGGGCCTTGGGGGCTCGCTCCTGACCGCGCATTCGTCGCCGGCCTCGCTGACGACTACACCGTCTACGCGCCGAAGTTTCCGGGGACCACGCGCGGTAATCCCGACGCGGTGCACGCACTCGACAACTGGTTCGACCTGATCGTCTATCACGGCGAGCTATTCGACAGGCTGGAATTGTCGACGCCGGCGGTCGTCGGCCACTCCTTCGGCGGCCTGCTCGCTGCCGAGTTCGCGGCCTCGGCTCCGAAGTCGGTCGGCCGGCTGGTGCTGATCGATCCGGTCGGCTTGTGGCGGGACGACGCCCCGGTGAAGAACTGGATGATTCTCAGCGACAAAGTCCGACGGCCCTCGCTTTTTGCCAACGCCGACGGAGAGGCCGCGCGGCGCTTCTTCGATGTTCCGAGCGATCCGGCCGAGCGCACCGATACGCTCGCGCAGTTCATCTGGGCGCAAGCCTGCTCCGGTAAATTCGTCTGGCCGATCGCCGATCGCGGATTCAGCAGGCACGCTCACCGAATTGCGTCGCCGACGCTCATCGTCTGGGGCACGGCCGACGGCATCATCGCGCCGACTTATGCTCAAGAGTTTGCTCGACGAATCGCCGACGCACGGGTCGAACTCATCGAGCAGGCTGGTCACCTGCCGCATCTCGAACGCCCGGAGACGGTGACGAAGGTGGTGCGCGCCTTCCTAGGCGGCTGAGAGCAAGCATCGACGCGCCGCCTGCGTCGTACCTTGACGCCATGGGAGCTGCGAGCGCAGGCTTGACGCACCCGCCCGAGAGCGGGGCCGTAGGGAAGGAAGCGGGAGATGTCCACCGCCTCGACAGCGTCGGTCGCCGTGACGTCGCCCGTCGCGGCGAGCGACCGATGGACCCGTTACAACGCAACCGTGCTGACGATCTGCATCCTCGGCTGGGCATTCGACATCTACGAAGCCACCATCATGCAGCTCGTCACGCCGATCCTCATTAAAGAATGGGGCATCACGCCGGCGACCATGGGCACGGTGACCACGATCTCGCGCTGGATCGGACTCATCGGCACGTTCGCCTTCCCAGTGCTTGCCGATCTCTATGGCCGCAAGCCGGCGCTGATCTGGGCGATCCTGGGTTATTCGATCTTCACCGGTCTCACCGGCTTCTCGACCGGATGGATCATGCTCTTGATCTTCAGTTCGATCACGCGGATCGCGCTCGCCGGAGAGAATCCCGTCGGGATGTTGATGGTCACCGAGACCGCGCCGACCAAATGGCGCGCCACCGCCTTGGGCGGTCTCGTCGGCGGCTATCCGTTCGGTTACATGCTGTGCTCGCTCGCCGCGCTTGTCGTTGTGCCGCTGTGGGGATGGCGCTCGCTCTACTTCCTCGGCATCCTC
The DNA here is from genome assembly GCA_019237215.1 of Hyphomicrobiales bacterium. Lineage (GTDB taxonomy): Bacteria > Pseudomonadota > Alphaproteobacteria > Rhizobiales > Xanthobacteraceae > VAZQ01. The sequence goes on from JAFAHL010000192.1 coordinate 3,234, forward strand.
CCGGCGCTGCTCGTGCTCTGGATCCGCATCGGCATCAAGGAAAGCCCGCGCTACGAGCGCGTCACCGCGCAGATGCTCAAGGACGGGCTGAAGAAACAACTCGACATCCTGTCGCCGGCGCGCGAGTACCCCCGCGAAACGCTAATCGCCTCGCTCGTCTACTTCTTCTATCTCTTCACCTGGCTCGGCTGGTCGGCCTGGATGCCGTTTTACCTCGCTACCGAAAAGAAGCTCGGCTTCCAGACCATGGGCAGCTATCTCTCGATCTGGATGTTCTGCGCCATCTTCGCCTATTGGATCTGCGGCTGGTTGTGCGACGTGTTTGGCCGACGTTGGGTGATCCCGGCCTTCGCAATCCCGGCGAGCGGTCTGCTCATCGTGATGGGCCAGATTGATGGGCCGTCGAGCTTGTTCTGGGTGGGACTAGCCACAAACTTCCTCATCACCGGCAGCTTCGGCACTGGGCTTGGCTATACGGCCGAGCTATTCCCGACCCAGATTCGCGGTACCGGCGTCGGCGCATCCTTCACCTTCGGCCTCGGCGTCGCCTCGCTCGCGCCGATGATCATGGGCTGGATCGCGACCGCCCATTCCGTCGCCGCTGGCCTGCCGTTGCTGGCGTGCTCGTTTCTGCTGCTGGCACCGCTCTTCGTCTGGTTCGCGCCAGACACGACCCGCAAGGAACTTACGGATTTCGTCGGACAGAAAGCTGGTTGATCGCCCCATTGCATGATTGGAAACGGCGGCCAGACGGCGAGAGTTTCCGGAGCGTGCGAGCATTCTGGCTAGGAGCATTTCGATGGTGCGGTTGGTTCTCCTAGCGATCATCGCGCTTCTGAGCATTTTGCAAAGCCTCGCCAGCGCGCCGGCGCAACCCTATCCGGCGCGAACGGTTCGTTTCATCGTGCCGTTCGGAGCCGCCAGTGGAACGGACATTACGGCGCGATTGTTCGCGGATCGATTGGCCGCCCGCTGGGGCAAGCCGGTCCTGGTGGAAAATCGTCCGGGCGGCGACGGCCTCGTCGCGGTCGCTGCTTTCATCGCCGCCAACGACGACCATACGCTTCTGTTCGCGCCCGTCGGGACCTTCACGGTGCATCCTTATGAGCACGAGAAGCTTCCATACGACGTCGAGCGCGATCTGCTGCCGATCGCGAGCGTTTCCGCGATCATCCTCGCCATTTCGAGCTCGGCGTCACTGAAGATTGATTCGCTGGGCGAACTCGTGGAGCTTGCGCGCGCGCAACCCGGAAAGCTCAACGCGGCGGCCGCCAACGGTAATGCTGATTTCCTGTTGTTTGGCTTCCTCAAGAGCACCGGCCTGCAGATGGCAAAAGTCCCCTATCGCGATATCCTGCAGGCACCCAACGATCTCGCCGAGGGGCGCATTCAGGTACTGATGACGTCATTTGCGGTCGTGCAGCCCCAGATGCAGACCGGCAGGGTCAAGGTGCTGGCGGTGACTAGTCGCCAGCGTGCCCCCGGCGCGCCTGAAGTTGCCACCGTCACGGAGGCCGGCTACCCGGCGCTCGAAATGGAGAGTCTTATGGGATTATTCGGGCCACGCGGCATGCCGAGCGAATTGCGCGAACGCATCGCGGTTGCTCTTGGCGAGGTTGCCGTGACCGATCCGGTCATTGCCACGCGGCTGGCAGCCACCGGTCAGCTGGTCAACGTTCGCGGACCCTCCGAATTCGCCGCTGCAATCGAGCAGCAGCGCGCCAAACTCGCTGAGACTGCCAAAATCCTCGGCATCAAGTCAGCTCAATGAACGTGATTTCGAGTTCTCTTAACGGCGGCGTGACGACCACTGAATATAGCCGATGACCGCCGATCCAGCGTCCTCCATCGTTATCAATAATATCCGCGTCGAGTTGATTGAACGCGGACGCGGGAAGCCGTTGCTGTTCCTGCATCCTGAAATCGGCATCGAGCCGGTCAGCCCGGTGCTCGATCAGCTTGCGAGTCGCACGCGCGTGCTGGCGCCCGTCCATCCCGGCTTTGGACGCTCGGAACAACCGAGGTCCTTCGATACCGTAGACGACCTTGCGTATTTCTACCTCGATCTATTGGAGCACCTCGATCTACGCCAAATTGTCGTGGTAGGCGTATCGCTCGGCGGCTGGATCGCCGCTGAGATCGCGATCAAGTCGAGCGAACGGCTGTCGCACCTCGTGCTCGCGAATGCAGTAGGAATCAAGGTCGGCGACCGCGAAACGCGAGACATCGTCGATATCTACGCAATTCCCGAGAGCGAGTATGTTCAACTTGCGTATTTCAATCCCGATGTGGGTATCCACGACTACAAGACGATGCCCGACGCGCAGGTTCTGGCCGCAGCCCGCAACCGAGAAGCGACCGCGCGTTATGCCTGGTCACCCTACATGCATGATCCCAAGCTTCGAGGGCGCCTCCACCGTATCCGCATTCCGACATTGGTCCTGTGGGGAGCGAACGACCGCATTCTGTCCGAACCTTATGGGCGCGCGTATTGCGCGGCCATTACCGGTGCGCGATTCGAGTTGATCGAACGCGCTGGCCACTTTCCCCATTTGGAGCAGCCGGAGATATTTGCCGATCGCATCTTTTCCTTCGTCGAGGAGACATAGCAATGAGGGTGTACCAATTCACCGAGCAGCCATATCCCGATGCCTGGAAGAACCACGGGGGGTCGTTGCGGGTTAATCTTCCCAACCGCAAATGCGACCCGACGATCGCCGCCGAGCTGTTCCATCGTTATTACGACGAGTGGCTGCTGGCCGATGAACTCGGCTTCGACATCATGCTCAATGAACACCACCAAACCGCGACTTGCATGTCATCGACCGTGATCGTGGGATTGTCGATATTGGCGCGCCAGACCAAGCGCGCGCGGCTCCTCGTGCTCGGTTACCCGATCGGTCATCGGCAGGATCCATTGCGTGTTTCCGAGGAGCTTGCGACCATCGACGTCGTATCGCGCGGCCGGCTCGACATGGGTTTCATCAAGGGCGTGCCCTACGAATTTCCGTGCTCGAACCAGAATCCGATCGGCGTAATGGACCGCTTTTGGGAGGCCCATGACTTTATTGTGAAGGCGATGACGAGCCATGACCAGCCGTTCAACTGGGAGAGCGAACACTTCCACTACCGCCATGTGAACATCTGGCCGCGCCCCTGGCAGCAGCCGCACCCCCCGATCTGGAGCACGACCGGCAGCAAGAGCAACGCGCGCGTCCTCGGCGAGCGCGGATACGTCATTGCGACGTTGGGTACCGGCTATAACACGCGCGCGCTGTACGACGTCTATCGCGAGGGATACATGTCCAAAGGGCGGCCGGCGCCGGCGGCCGATCGATTTGCCTATCTGGGGCTGGTCGCCGTCGCATCGAATGAACGGGAGGCGCGCGAGCGGGGCGAACGCGTGGCGAGCTATCTGCGCTCGGCCGCCATCGTCTTTCCGCCGTTCCGCAATCCGCCTGGATTCCTATCGGCTGCGGACAATGCGAGGCTCATGCGTGGCGAAACGCCGCCGCGCAGCTATACCAAGGATCGACGTGTCATCGACATGCGCAGCGCGAGCGTACAGGAACTGATCGATGCCGCCATCTTGTTTTGCGGCACGCCTACCCAGGTCTACGACCAGATCGTCGATTTTTGCGAGTATTGCGGCGGCATGGGAAATCTCTTGATGATGGGCCACGCCGGCGCCATGTCGCACGCCGACACGGTCGAGAACCTGACGCTGTTCGCCAACGAGATTTTTCCGCGGCTCAAGCAATATAAGCAACCGTCGGCGACCGCGACTGCCGCCTGACCGCGAAAGCGGCGCTGCCAGACAGAACAAACGCCGCGGTTACGAACCGTGCCGCAGACCTCATCTCCCGTCGGATGTCCCGTCGCGGACGCCATGGCATCGTAGCGCTTGTTCTACTTTAGAAGCCCTCAATGTTGATCCACGTATTACTTGCTACATGGCTGCCATTAGATGAACAATGCCAATATACAACACGGGGGAGTTGACGTCCGACGCGACGGCGCGACGCATCGCGCCGGCGAGGCAAACTGCAAGCGGCCGAGTGAAGGTGGTGAGCCCCAGAACAACCACTCTCGCGCCCATCGCCAACCCCCCGCGACCGGAGTTGGTCACCGCAACTTGTTGATGTTACATTGTAACATCATGCCAACTGCGTGCTAATAACAAGGATTGGCACGCACAAGGCCGACGGAGATGGAACCTTGGCGAACGTACGGACGAAGGATCCAAACCCTGCGCCGGTGGGTTGCGTAAGCGCTGCCTCGTTGCGTGGTGCAGCGATGCTCGCATGGCTCGCCGCGCCCGTGCCGGCGCTGGCACAGGACAACGTCGTGGCCACGGCCGCGCTGCCGCGGGATCTGAGCCCCTGGGGCATGTATCTCAACGCCGATCCGGTGGTGAAGGCGGTATTGATCGGCCTTGCCTTTGCTTCGATCGTCACCTGGACGGTGTGGCTCGCCAAAACCATAGAGATCGTGTTGGCCAAGCGACGTGTGCGGGCGGCACTGAATAAGCTCGTCCGCGTACGCTCCACCGCCGAGGGGGTCGAGCGGCTTGCCGATGCTCAGGGCGAGGTCGTGCAGTTCCTCGATGCGGCCGTGACCGAGTTGAAGGTCTCCACCGGTTCCACCGACAGAGAAGGCATCAAGGAACGGATCGCTTCCCGCCTCGAGCGCATCGAAGCAAGCTTCGGGCGACGGATCTTGCGCGGCACTGGCGTGCTTGCCACCATCGGTGCGACCGCCCCCTTCGTCGGCCTATTTGGCACCGTCTGGGGAATCATGAACAGCTTCATCGGCATCTCGAAATCGCATACCACCAACCTCGCGGTGGTTGCGCCGGGCATCGCCGAGGCGCTGCTGGCGACCGCTTTCGGGCTTGCGGCCGCCATTCCGGCCGTGGTGATCTACAACATGTTCGCGCGG
>JAFAHL010000567.1 GCA_019237215.1 Hyphomicrobiales bacterium
GGCATAGAGCGGGAAATTCACGATCGCGGTGGCCAACACCACGTTCTGCACGGTGTTGCCGAGCGCGGCGACGATGCCCATGGCCAGCACGAACAGCGGGAAGGCCATGATCGTGTCGGCGATGCGGCCGACGACGCGATCGGTCCAGCCGCCGAAAAATCCGGCGGCGACGCCGGCGAGCCCGCCCATGAGAAAGACCAGCGCCACCGAGGCGACGGCGATGAAAAAATCGAGCCGCGTCGCGACGACGACGCGGCTGAATACGTCACGGCCGAGCTGGTCGGTCCCGAACCAGTGCGCCGCCGACGGCGCCTTCAGCGCCGCCGCCGTATCGCTCGCGAGCGGGTCGTAGGGCACGAGATAAGGGCCGAGCAAGGCCGCGAGCATGATCAAGAGAAACAGCGCGAAGGCAAATCCAGTCACCCCGTTCTCGCCCAGAATGTAACGGGCGTGCCGCAGCATTGCGGAGAAGCCAGTGCTGTGCGCGCTCGTCGGGCTGGCGCGAGTTTCAGCGACATGAGCCTTCAGCTGAGCCAGAGACTGGGCGCGCTCCGCTTTGCTCATGCCTCGATCCTCACGCGCGGGTTGATCAGACCGTAGAGCACGTCGATCAAGAGGTTGAGCGCGACATACATCATCGCCATGGTGAGAACGAAGCCTTGCAGCGGCGCAAAGTCAGACGCGATCAGCGCTTCGACCGCGAACGAGCCGATGCCGGGCCAAGCGAACACCTTCTCGACCAGCACGTTGGCGCCGAGCAGGAAGGAAAACACCATGCCAAGCGTGGTGACGACCGGCAGCATGGCGTTGCGGAAAGCGTAGGTGACGATCACAGTGAAGGGCGTGAGTCCGCTCGCGCGCGCAGTACGCACGAAGTCGGACGCCAGCACGGCGAGCATTGACGCGCGCGTCATGCGCGCGATCGGCGCGAGCGAGAAGATGCCGAGCGTGAGCGCCGGTAGGACCAGCTGCTTGAGGCTGGCGAAGAACACCTCGCCATCGCCCGCGATCAGGCTGTCGACGAGATAGAAGCCGGTCACGTGCGGCGGCGGGCTGAAGAAGACGTCGAGCCGTCCGAGCGGCGCCGGCGCCCAGCCGAGCAGATAGTAGAAGACGTAGATCAGGATCAGGCCGGTGAAGAACACCGGCAGCGACACCCCGGCGGTGGAGACGACGCGACAGACATGGTCGATGATGGAGTTCGGCCGCGTCGCCGCCAGAATTCCGAGCGGTACCGCGATCGCCATCGATACCAACAGCCCGAGCAGCGTGAGCTCCGCCGAGGCCGGCAGACGGGTCTTGATCTCGTATCCGACCGGTTGCCCGGTGGTGAGCGAGTTGCCGAGATCGCCGCGCGCCAAATCGCCGACGTAACGGATGAATTGCACGTAAAGCGGCCTGTCGAGGCCGAGCTTGACGCGGATCTGCTCGATCGCCTCCTTGGTGGCAGCGGGCCCGGCGAAATAGGCCGCAGGATCGCCAGGCAGCGCCCGCGTCAGCAGGAAGGTAACGATCACCACGCCAATCAGGCTCGGCACCGCGATCAGCATGCGCTTGACGACCATCATCAGCATAGCGGCACTCTTGCCTGGACCACGTTGTCGTCAGCCGAAGTCGGATTCATCCGACTTCGGCCAGCATATGAACGACCGAACTTGGGTAAAACCCAAGTTCGGCTGCGCATAGCGCGCCGTTAAGGGCGACAGTCATCAATAGGGTTCGCATGCTCACCCCTTCACCAGCGCGCGGTAGTCGAGGCGGCGGTGGAACCAGTACTGATATCCCGACACATTCTTTTGCATCGCGACGTTGACGAAGGGCTGATAGAGCGGGACGCGCGGCATGTCGGCGTAGGCGAGATCGACGAATCCTTTGACATCCTTGTCGTAGGCTGCCTTGTCGCCTTCCGCCGCCGCGGTCACGGCGCCGTCGATCAACGCATCCATCTCTTTCGACTGATAGCTCATGGTGTTGAAGATCGAATTCTTGCCGTGATAGCACCAGATGAAAAAATACTCGGGATAGTCGAGCCAACCCGAGAACACGTTGGTGAAGAGCGGCAGCACTTTCTTGTTGAGCTCGGTGCGCCAGGTCGCGCCGGGAATCTTGTTGATGGTGCATTTGATGCCGATCTGGGCAAGACTCTCTTGGGTCAACACG
>JAFAHL010000600.1 GCA_019237215.1 Hyphomicrobiales bacterium
GCGATTTCTTCCAGTACTCGATCCGCAGTCCGGTCGGGGTGTTGACATCGCCGGCGCCGTAAATCTGCAGCTCCTCCACGGCAGCCGACACGCGCTGGCGCAGATATGGCGATGACACCCACACCGCGCCGGTCAACACGGCCCCGATCAATGCGGCGCCGAGCGCGCCCTTCCATCCGAATTGCCGAACTGCGAACAGCACGAACATGACCACCATGACGACGAGTGTGGTGCGCGCCGTCGCCACATAGGCGATATTGGCGATGAACGCCAGCGCGACAAGAAGGAGCACGAGCGAATGCAGCGCCCGCACCCGCCACAGTTCGGCGGCTTGCCCGAGCAGTCCAAAAGCGCAAATCGCGAAGATCACGCTCTGCATGATGTAGTCCTTGACCGGGACGCCAAGGCTCTTGTGGCCGCGCCAGTACCAGGGGATACCGGGTGTAAGCACGAGCGCCCACGAGACCACGAGCAACACGACCGAGGACGCGAGAAAACCGAGGATCGCCCAGTTCGCGTGACCGGAGCGGCGGAATTGCGCGAGCAGCAACGGAATGAAAAGTAGCTTGTGAAATCCGCTCAACCCCGCGATGCGGTCGCTCCAACTCACGTCCGCCCACAACATGCCGATGGCGCCGAGCGCCCATAGAAGCAGCGGCAGGCCGCCGGCCGCCGACAGCGCTTCGCGCCGGACCGAGGAGGCATCGAGGGTCGGGACGAGCGCAATGAGCCAGAGCGCGATCAGGATGCTAGTCGCGGAGGTCGACCACGGCAGCGAAACCGCAACGGCCGTGGCCAGCCCATCTGCGATCTGAACAAGTCGCGGGGCGCGCGCGCGCTCGTTCATGGCAATCGATTCAGGATTGTGCCCGGACATGGTGCTCATTTTGGCGGTCATTTTCGCCGACTTCGGCGGTTTCACGCAGCGCCGACAAGCCGCGCTGCGCGCGCACACGGTCGCTTTGCAGCACCGCCGCAAGCCGCGCATCGTTGGCAGCCAGTTGCGCACGGTCGGCTTGCGGATGCCAGAGGTGGATGACGCCGGTCGCGAAGCGACCATCCTTGCGACGCAGGCCGCAGCGTAACAGTCGGATCAGCAAATCGGAATCCTCGCGGCCCCAACCGCTGAAGCAGGCATCGAACCCGTCGACCCGCTCGAGATCGGAGCGCCAGACCGCAAGATTGCAGGAGCGCGCGCCCCGCCACTGACCCGACCGCAATTTGCGCAGCGGTCCGAGCGGCAGCCGCAGCACGGCGGCGAGCCGGTTGACGCCGCCGCGCAAACGCTGCTGGATCCAGCGCGGTGCGCTCCAGGTTTCAGGCCGCAGGTCATCGCTCAGCACGGCCGCGGTGAGGGTCGGCGACAGCAGCACGCGGTTGCCAGTGACGAACCATCCGCGTTCGGCTAGCCTGCGATGCGTCGCGACGAACTCGGCCGGAGCGATGCAATCGCCGTCGAGGAAGATGCAGTAATCGCCGTGGCCCGCGAGAATGGCTCGGTTGCGGATTTCTGCGGCGCGAAAGCCGCAATTCATCTGCCACACGTGATCGAGCGAAACACCTAGACGGGGTCGCCAGCGTTCCACCACGGCGGCGGTCGTGGGACGCGAGCCATCATCCGCGACCACAACCTCGAAGCCGCGATCGCTCTGGCGCGACAATGCCGACAGGACCGCCTCGAGCGCGTCCTCGCGATTGTAGGTCGTGACGATGACGGAAATCAGATCAGGCACCCTCGCGCTGCTCCACTCTTTCATCCTGCAATGCCCTGCCGCGCTGTGATAGCGTGCGCCGCGGTCGGGCTCAATAACGAGGAAACATGCAAAAAGTATCGGCCTATATCCTCGCCTTCAATGAGGCCGAAAAAATCGCGGACGCGGTGTCGAGCGTATTGTGGGCCGACGAGATCGTGGTGGCCGATTCCGGCAGCACCGACCGCACGGCTGAGATCGCGCAAAGCCTCGGCGCTCGGGTCGTCCAGCTCCCATTTTACGGATTTGGGGATCTGCGCAATCGCGCCATTGCAGAATGCCGATACGAGTGGATCTTCAGCCTCGATTCGGACGAGCGCTGCACGGCCGAAGTTCGCGACGAGATTCTTGCCGTGCTCTCGAGCACCCCGGCCCATGACGCCTATCTCGTGCCGCGCCGCAACTACATGATGGGACGCTGGATCAAGGGATCGGGTTGGTACCCGAATTTTCGCCAGCCGCAGCTCTTCCGCAAAGGCGCCATGCGCTACGACGACGGCCCCGTGCACGAAGGCTACGAGCTCTTGACCCAACGGCCGCTCGGACAACTGCAATTCGCCATCTGGCAGCTCCCGTTTCGCAATCTCGAGGAGCTCATCAACAAGATGAACCGCTATTCCTCGCTCGGTGTGCGAAAGCTCTCAGGAAAGCGCGCCTCGATGGGAAGCGCGCTCGGTCACGGCATATGGGCGTTCATCAAGCACTATCTGTTCAAGCACGGGTACCGTGACGGCTGGGCGGGTTTCGTCATCGCCTTGGGAAACTTCGAAGGCACGTTTTATCGCTACGCCAAGCGCTACGAGGAAATGAAAGCGTGGCCGGCCCCGCCGAGCGCGCCGCTGCGGCGACCCTCCCTTTCCCCCGCGACATCCGCGGCCGCGGGCATCGCTGCAGCCGGGCGCGAGAGCTCGACGTCCACCAAAGCGTGATGATACCCGAGGCTATGGGATGAACCGCTTGCGCAGCCGCCGGCGCAAGCCTCGCGACGCGTTGCGCGCGATGCGGAACGGCAGGCCAAGATAGTATTTGCGAACGATATTCCAGCGTTCGCGCGGCGCCACGCCGATCGTCGCATCGCGCGGGATATACCAGCCGTTGTTTTCGAAGCGGCGGATCAGGCGGTAGCCCGCCGCCCGCAGAAACCGATGCTTCTTGAGGTTGCCGACGTGATCTTCGAGCAAGATTAGGCGCGGTCGCCAGCGTGCGAAATCGAACCCGCTCAAGACCTCGAGCTCGTGGCCTTCCACGTCGATCGACAGCAAATCGAACCGCGCCGGCGCGCGAGCCTCGATCAGAATGTCGTCGAGCGTCCTCACCGGTACTTCAATGACGCGCTCGGGTTCCACACCCGGTGCCATCCGATCGCGATCGAGCGACGACAACGCGCCGGCGAGGTGAAGCTCCATGCGCCCTCCGGCGTTCCCCGGCGAAGAGCAGGCCACCGCAAACACCTTGGCGGAGCGCACGCGCCACAGATCGTCGGCAAGGTCGGGCTGCGGTTCAATGAGGACGCCGGTCCAGCCGAGCTGCTCGAGGTGCCAAGTCTGCGATTCCTGCTGCGGCCTGTTGGCCCCGACCTCGACAAAGAAACCCGAGCGCGCACCGCCGAAAAACTCTCGCACGAGCTTCTGCTCGCGTCCATCGGGCAAGGTCGTGCGCACAGCTTTCTCCGCGCGGCCTCAAGAGCCTCTGACCCGGGCGGGCGCGCGCGATTGGCGAACGATCTTTGTCGTGCTGAAGCCAGGCACGAGATCGATGAGGATCACTTCGCCGCCTTCGCCTTCGACGAGCTCGTGTCCCACCACCTCCTCGCGCCGGTAGTCGCCCCCTTTGACCAATACCTTGGGCCGCACGCGGCGGATCAACTCGAGCGGGGTATCCTGCTCGAAGACGACGACGAGGTCGACGGCTTCGAGCGCCGCCAGCACTTCGGCACGCGCGTGCACCGCCTGCAGAGGTCTTCCCTCGCCCTTCAAACGTCGCACGGAAGCATCGTCATTGAGGCCGACGATGAGCCGGTCGCAGGCGGCGTGTGCCTCGGACAGGAGCTTGATGTGGCCGGGGTGCAGGAGATCGAAACAGCCGTTGGTGAAGCCGATGCGCAAACCCCGCCATTCGGCGAGCCGTTCGTCCAGCACCGACCAGTCGAAGACGATCTTCTCTTCGGGTGCGAGCGACGCGGCGGGAAGAATGCGCGAACGCAGCTCCGCCGCCGAGACCGTGGCGGTGCCGCGCTTGCCGACCACGACCGCGGCAGCCGCGTTGGCCGCGCGCACGGCGGGCTCATAGTCCACGTTGGTGGCGAGCATCACCGCAAGCGCGGCAACGACGGTATCACCCGCACCCGAGGTGTCCCTGAGCTTGACCGGGTAGGCAGGCACGTGGAGCGGTGCCCCGTTTGCCGGCACCAGGATCAAGCCGGCGTCGCCAAGCGAAACGACAACGGCGTCCGTTCCCAGCAGGCGATTCAACTCCGACGCCGCCGCAATCACGTCTTCATCGCAGTCAGCGCGCCGACGCGTCGCTTCCGCGAGCTCCTTGCGGTTCGGCTTGATAACCGTCGCGCCACGATAAATGGAATAATCGATCGCTTTGGGGTCGACGATGATCGGTGTTTTTGCCTTTTTCGCCGCGTGGATCACTTCCTGAATGACCCGCGGAGTCAGGGTGCCCTTGGCATAGTCGGACAGGACGACGCTCGCCGCACGCGGCAACGCCGCCAGGGTGCGGTCGACCAGGGCCTTCTCGGTCTTGGGATTGAGCGCTTGCGCCAATTCCCAGTCCGCGCGCAACAAATGGGTCGAATGATGCTCGGAAACGAAGCGAACCTTGCGCGTGGTCGGACGCGCCGGATCGACGACGAGATGGGGTTCGATCAAAGGCTCGGCGGCAAGCGCGCGCATGAGCGTACGGCTGGCGTCATCCTCTCCGACGACGCCGAGGAACACGCAGCGCGCCCCGAGCGCCGCGATGTTGCGCGCCACGTTGCCGGCGCCACCGACGGTGACATCGTTGCGGGTGACCGCGAGAATCGGAGCCGGCGCCTCGGGCGAAATGCGCGAGACCTCGCCGTAGACGAAGTCGTCGAGCATCAAATCTCCAACGCAGACGATGGTCTGCTCGGAAATGAGCTTGAGCGCGTCTTCGAAATTGAACATGGCGCTATCGCTCGATGATTTGCCGTTGCCTGCCGTCACCGATACCGGTCGGGCTGGTTGAGGAAGAGCGTGACATAGCGATTCACCCCCTCCTCGAGCGGGGTGAAGCCGGCGTTGTAGCCTGCCCGGCGCAAGTTTTCGACCTTGGCTTGCGTGAAATATTGATACTGGCGGCGGATCGCCGCCGGCATGTCGACATATTCGATAGCCGGCTCTCGGCCAAGCGCGCGGAACATGGCGGTGACGAGATCACGGAAGCTGCGCGCCTTGCCGGTTCCGACGTTGAAAATCCCCGACACCGACGGTGTATCAAGGAGCCAGCGCATCACGGCGACCGCATCGTCGACGTAGATGAAGTCGCGCTTCTGCTCACCATCAGCGACGCCGTCGCGGTGGGATTTGAACAAACGCACGCACTTTCCGGCTTGCGCCTCGTCAAAGCGCTTGGCCACCAAGCTTGTCATCTCCCCCTTGTGATACTCGTTGGGGCCGAACACGTTGAAGAATTTGAGGCCCACCCATTGCGGCGGCAGCTTCGCACCGTTCGCGAAGCGATCGACCACGGCGAGATCGAACAGATGCTTGCTAAAGCCGTAAAGATTCATCGGCCTGAGCCGGCGCAGCGCCGGAAGCGACCAGTCGTCGTCGAAGCCCTCGCTGCCGTCGCCATAGGTCGCAGCCGAGGAGGCATAAATGAACGGCGTGCCAGTCGCCGTGCACCAGTCCAGGAGCGTGAGCGAGAGGCGGAAATTGGTGGCGAGAACGGCATCAGCGTCGGTGGCGGTGGTATCGGAGATGGCGCCGAGATGAATGACCGCTTCGAGCTGGCGCCGGTCGAGCCAGCCGATCAGTTCGCCGGGCGGCACTACGTCGGCGAGCTGGCGCTTGCCGAGGTTGCGCCATTTGTCGGCGTTGCCGAGCGCGTCGTTGACCACAATATCGGTCCGTCCGGCCTCGTTAAGGCCGGCAACCAGGTTGGACCCTATGAACCCGGCTCCGCCGGTGACCAACAGCATCCATCCCCCGCCGCCAGCGCTGCCCTCCCTTTGCCCTAGGGCGCCCAGGCGTGCAACTTCCGCAGGCCGGAGTGTACCCAAGCCTGGAGGCAATCCTGGCGCGTCCTGTCCCGCTGGACAGGCCGATACCAGGGAGCTAACGGCTTCCCGGCCCCGCCGCCGCCTATAGCAATGAACTTACATTCATTGCCCCGAGCCAGTGAAGGATGCAAAAGGGTGCCGACGAGCTGATGTCCGAATCACCAATTCTCATCGTCCCTTACATGTGGATTGGCGACTTCGTTCGCTGCCATACCGTCGTCAAGTTGCTGAAACAACGATTTCCCAGCACCCCGATCGATATCTTGACGACCTCGATGGTCGCACCATTGCTCGACTACATGCCGGGCGTGCGCAAGGGCATCGTCGCCGACCTGCCCCGCAAGCGCCTCGCCTTGGGCGACCATCGCGCACTCGCTCAGCGGCTGCGGGCGGAAAGGTACGGCCAAGCGCTGGTCATGCCGCGGACCTGGAAATCCGCGCTGGCGCCCTCCCTCGCCGGAATTCCCCGCCGTACCGGTTTCGTCGGCGAGGGCCGCTTCGGCCTGATCAACGATCTGCGCTTCGGCGAGCGCCGGCTCCCGCGCATGGCCGACCGCTGCGCCATGCTGGCCCTGCCCAAGGGGGAGGCCGCGCCGGTGCAATGGCCGTTGCCGGAACTCAAGGTGCCCGCCTCCGAGCGCGCCGCGTGGCGCCAGCGGCTGGGGCTTGCGCCCGATGGGCGCCCCGTGGTCGTGCTCGCGCCGGGTGCGGTCGGACCCTCCAAGCGTTGGCCCGCGGCCTCTTACGCCGATCTCGCGCGCCGGCTTGCCACCGAGGGCCATTGGATATGGGTGGTGGGCGGACCAGGCGAAAAAGAGCTGGCGGCCGAAATCGCCGACGGCACCGATATCCGCGACCTCACCGGGCCCGATCTGCGTAACGCGATTCTCGCGCTCGCCGCGGCAACCGTCGCGGTATCGAATGATTCCGGTCTACTGCACGTCGCGGCTGCGCTCGGTACACCGGCCATCGGAATCTTCGGTCCGACCAGCGCATGGCACTGGGCTCCGCTCAACCCGATCGCCGCGGTGATCGAAACCGCGGGCGAACTGCCCTGCCGGCCGTGCCATAAGCCGGTCTGCCGCCTGGGCCACCATCGCTGCATGCGCGACATTGCGGTCGAGCGGGTCGCCACGTCGGTCCGCCAAACGATTGGACCGGCACGCGCGTCGATCTGAGCTCAAGACCTTAGAACGCGGGTCGGATGGTTTTTGTCAGGGCTGCGAACGCGAACTCAACGTTTCGAACGCGGCGACGACTTCGGAGACGGACGGCTGCCTATGCTTGCCGCCGACCACGGCGATCGGCCCCTGCCCCAGCGGCCCGGTAAGGCCGGGCTCGCTCGCAGTGAAGATCGCCACCAACGGCACACCGAGCGCCGCCGCGAGATGAATGAGCCCGGTATCGACGCCGATGACAAAGCGCGCCCCCGCGATGAGCGCCGCCATCCGGTCGAGCGGCTGCCGCCCGGGCGCGCGGGCATTCGACAGCGCCGCAGCCATACGCTTGCTGCGCGCATGCTCCACCTGCGTCCCCCACGGCAGCACAAGCGAACCGCCGCGCGCGGCGAGCGCGCGTCCGAGCGCGATCCACGACGCCTCGGGCCACTCCTTTTCGGGCCGCGCCGTGGCGTGAAACAGGATGCCGTAGGGCTCCCCGCCCGTTTGCGCGATAGCCTCGCGAGAGAGGCCGAAATCGACGGCGCCACCGGGGGCGTAACCGAGTGCGAGGCCGGTCAGCATGCGATTGCGCGCGATGGCATGGAGATCGCGTGCGACGCGATGCCGTACGTCGTACAACCACGATGCCGCTCGCTCACGGATGCTGTTCGCGTCGTAGCCATGCCGGCGGCCGCGGGCGAGCCGCGCCATGAGCGCGGAGCGCACGAGCCCCTGTGTGTCGATGATATCGTCGTAGCGGCGCGCGCGCACGGCGCGCCCGAAGCTGGCGATCTCGCGCCAAGTCGCCGGCGCAAGCGGCGTACCGCGCCAGCGGCGCGATGCGACCGGGATGACGTCCGAGATGGCCGGGTGAATTTGCACGAGCGGCGCGAACGCCTCCTCCACCACCCAGCAAAACCGCGCGGCTGGCCGCTGTCGCCGCGCCTCCGTCAGCGCCGGCATGTGATGGATGACATCGCCGAGCGAGGAGGTCTTGATGAACAAGACATCGGGCATCGTCAAAACCCCCACTGCGCGCATGCCGCGCCTGTCGGCTTGTCCGCGGTCGTCCACGCAGCCGTGATTCCGCTTGAAAAGCGCGCCCGCCTGGGCAAGAACGGCTCGCTGCGCGCAGCGGATCATGCATGCTCAAATCGTACTTTCAACGATTGTTCGCGGACCCTAAAGGCACGGCCGCTTTGGTCCGGCGACTGCTGCTGGAGCAGGCCGCTGGCCAATGGCGACGCTATGCGCTCGCATTCGCCCTGATGGCGATTGCCGCGGCGAGCA
>JAFAHL010000726.1 GCA_019237215.1 Hyphomicrobiales bacterium
TCGCTCAATGCGCCGGCGATTCAGGGCATCGCCGATGCAAAACAGGCCGCGGAGGTCGCCCGGGAGGCCAACGACGTCCTTGCGGCGGAGATCGCCAAGCGTCCCGACCGGTTCGTCGGCGTAGCCGCGTTGCCGATGCAGGAGCCGGAGCGCGCGACGCAAGAGCTCGAGCGCTGCATCAAGGACCTCGGATTCAAAGGCGCGCTCGTCAACGGCTATTCGCAGACGAGCGACCCGAACCGGGTGGTGCATTACGACGTGCCGCAGTATCGACCGTTCTGGCGCATGGTCGAGAGCCTCGATGTTCCATTCTATTTGCATCCGCGCCCGCCCTCGGTCCTCTCGCCGCTCTACCAAGGCCACTCCTGGCTGATCGGGCCGACCTGGACGTTCGCGGCCGAAACCTCGGTGCATGCGTTGCGGCTGATCGGCAGCGGCCTGTTCGACGACCATCCGCGGCTGCAAATCATTCTCGGCCATCTCGGCGAAGGTCTGCCCTACTATCTCTGGCGCATCGACAACCGAAACAATTGGATGAAGGCCGCGCACAAATACGCGGCGCGCAAACCGGTGGCGGACTATTTCCTTGCCAACTTCCATCTCACCACGTCGGGCCATTTCAGCACGCCCGCGCTGATCGACGCCGTGGCCGAGGTCGGGGCGGACCGGGTCATGTTCTCCGTCGACTATCCGTTCGAGGATTTCGGCGACGCCGCCGACTGGTTCGATCATGCCGAGATCAGCGAAGCCGACCGCCGCAAGATCGGGCGCACGAATGCGATGAAGCTGTTCAAGCTACCGGGGGCGTGAGCGTAAAGCTCGCGTCAGGCAACGACGGACGCGTAGCTTGGCCTCAGTCTCCACCGATCATTTGTGCTGTCCGGCCGGCGCGGGCTTAAGCCCCGCGCTGCCCTGCGCCCGATCCAGGGCTCTGGTCGACTTCGCAAGCGTTCTTGCGGGCTTAAGGGGAAGTCCCCATATTGGGCTCGATCGGCCCGGCGGGCGCAATCCACCCGTCGGACGGTCAGGGGGCGCCGCAAGGGCCCCTCAAAGTCGCTTACGAGGGCTTTGAGACCATGTCCCGAGTTCCGTCTCTATCCAGCCCGTTCCTGCTCGGATTCGACGAGATCGAGCGTGCGCTCGACCGCGTCGCCAAGGCCGCCGACGGCTACCCGCCCTACAACATCGAGCGGGTCGCCCGCCAGAACGGCCAACCCGAGCGTCTGCGGATCACGCTCGCGGTCGCGGGCTTCACGCGCGATCAACTCGACGTGACGGTCGAGGAGAGCCAGCTCGTCATCCGCGGACGGCAGCAGGACGACAAGGAGCACCACTATCTCCATCGCGGCATCGCCGCACGCCAGTTCCAGCGCACCTTCGTGCTGGCCGACGGGATGGAAGTATTGAGTGCGGACTTGAAGAACGGGCTCTTGTCGATCGATCTCGCCCGGCCGGAGCCGGAACGGATCGTGAAGACGATCAGCATCACGGATCGTGATTGAACCAGAGCAGGGCTCGACGCGTTAAATAGATAAGGAGTCGAGTGCCATGACCAACAACAGTATCACCTCCAGAGAACCCAAGATCCCGCCCAACAAGATCTCGCCCGAGGCGCTTGCGCTTTTGGGCGGCGGCAAGATCGCCTACGTGAAAATGGTCCGCTCCGAGGACGTGCAGAAGCAATTCCCGCAGGCCCCGCGGCTCGCGCCGGGCACCTTGCTCTACGCCCTGCACGCGGCCGACGGCACGCCGATCATGCTGACCGACAGCCGCGAGGCGGCCATCGCCAACGCCTGGAGCCAGGAGCTCGAAACCGTCAGCGTGCACTGAGGTTTCGTCGATCCAATACAATTTTGGGCCGACTGTGTGATCTAGGACACAGTGGAAACGCCCGCGTCAGCGCCTCAACTTCGCCAAGCGCTACATTTGCCCCCACTGTGTGATCCCGGGCACAGTCGGCGCGGCCGAATTGAAGGATAGTGCACCTACGCGCGATCCCAGCGCGAGGAGCACGTGTCATGTTCGATCCGTCCGCAATGCCCCGCCCGGCGATGTCGGCCGAAACATTCGCGGCTTTGGGTGAGAATCGCGTTGCCTATATCCGCGCGATCCGCTCCGAGGAGGTTGCATTCCTGTGCGCGGAAGCGCCGCTGCTCCCAGCCGGTCACCGCGTGTTCGTGTTGCACGCGGCCGACGGCACGCCCATCATGCTCGCTCACAGCCGCGAAGCGGCCATGGCGGATGCGGCGGAACGCGAGATCGAAACCGTTAGCCTGCACTGAGCTGCGTCGGCAGCGGCGCGGAAGAAGCCGGCCAGAGGTTTGGCAACGCCGTCTTGCCTTTGTGCAAAAGATATCCCGCCCCTTCTCAGTCACCCGCGGGCTTGACCACGCAAGTCGGATTTATCCGACTTCGGCACCTAAAGCTCTCCGAAATCGGGTAACCCCGATTTCGGGTGGTCCATCATCTTCGCACGAACTTTTTGCGAAGAGGATGGATTGCCGGGTCAAGAGCGCGTTTACGCGCGTCTTCGACGCGCTATGCCCGGCAATGACGAAAGAGATGACCACTCGCTAACACCTTCATCGCCGATGCGCCGTCAAGCCGCCGAGGCCGAGGGCATCGCCAGCACGGCATAGAGCGCTTCGGCGTCGCGTGAATCGCGCAACTTGCGCGCGACATCGGCATCGCGCAGGAGGCGCGCGACGCGCGCCAGCGCCTTGAGATGGTCGGCGCCGGCGGCTTCCGGCGCGAGCAGCAAAAACACGAGATCGACCGGTTGACCGTCGAGCGCCTCGAACTCCACGGGTCTTTCGAGTCGCGCAAACAGTCCGAACAGCTTATTGAGCTTCGGCAGCTTGCCGTGCGGAATAGCGATGCCGTTGCCGACGCCGGTCGAACCGAGCTTCTCGCGCTGCTGCAGAATCTCCAGGATCGTTCGCTCGCTTTGACCGCAGAGCTCGGCGGCCTTGGCGCCCAACTCCTGCAGGACTTGCTTCTTGCTGTTGACCTTGAGCGCCGGAATGATGGCGTTAGGCGCGACGAGATCGGTGAGAAGCATGGACCTTTTCCGAAGGATCTGGAGGCTCAGCAGGGCCGGCATCGCAAAGGCGGCGGACCATAAGTAGCCGCCAGGAGGCCGTCAATGGGCGTTCTTTTCGATTATCGGGGGATCGATCCAGCCGATGATATGACCGTCCGCGCGGCGATAAACCAGATTGACGCGGCCATGTCCAGCGTGACGCAACACGAGCGCCGCAAGGCGCCGTCGTGTCGAGTTCCTTCAAGGCTTCGCCGACCGAGCGGCGCCGTCATCGGCGCGGCAATCGTGACCGGGTTCCATGCGGTTGCCTCCCGCGCGTCGCGCGCGGGCCGCGCCAACGGCCGGCCGCGGCGCGTCGATTGCGGTGCGGACCGCGCGCATCACGCCCGCGTGCTTGCCCATCGACGCTGACGATCCTTGCGCCAACGCTTGTAACGCCGCAGCCGCGTTTCGATGCGCATGGCTGCTTGATCGGCGCTCGCATAAGCGTCTGCCGCGAGCGCTTCTGCTTCGAGCACAATGCCCGAGTCGAGATGCACCACGCATTCGGTGCGGAAACCGAATCCCTCCCTACCAATGGTGACGTGCCCGGAAAACCCGCCGTCGAAATATTTCGCCACCGCCTCGGCGACGCGCGCATTGACGCGCTCGCGCAATGCTTCGCCAACGTCGAGGTTCTTGCCCGAGACGCGAAATGGCATGATCGCCCTCCGATGACCGCTGCCCGAACGATCCCGGCCGCGCACACCAACCGGCTTGCGCCGC
>JAFAHL010000756.1 GCA_019237215.1 Hyphomicrobiales bacterium
TTCGATCGCCACTCGCAACCGTCCCTTCCGCGATGACGGCCGCATGGGTGTATTCTCGTCGATCACCGGCGGCAGCGGCGAGCCGTAATTGTAGAGGTTACCCGCGAATAGCAGCGTAGCGCCGGTGGTTTCCGCCGCAGTGATGGCAGAATAGGCGAGCGGCAGAACGAGCCGTGGCCAGTCGGCATAGGATGGGTTGAGCGCGTGCAGAACTACGTCGGCCGCGCGCGCCGCTGCGCCGACCGCGGCGTGGTCGAGCGCGTGGACCTCGACGACCTCAGTGTCGGCCGGCGCGCGCGCCGCGCTGCCTGGCCTCACCAGGCTCGCGACGCCCCAGCCGGCGTCGCGGAACGCCCGCGCCGCCGCGTGACCGAGCCGCCCGGCAGCGCCGAGCACCAAGATACGTGCACTCATGATCGTCGACGAGCGGGGGCAAAAGGCATTCGCGTTCATCCGGCAAACGATGCTACGCGCCGCGCGCCTGATTTCAAATCCCGCCGATTTGAACGCCCGATCCGGCGATATATCGCCGCCGGCGATTGGAAGTCGCGCAACGGTGTCCCCATATCATTCAAAATGATAAGAGATTGCCGATGACCGAATTCTTGGTTTATGCCCTCGTTCCGATCGCGATCGGCGCCGTCGCGGTCGTGTTATTGCTCGGACTGTCCAACATGGCGCGTGGCGGCTCGCCACATCGCTCGCAGAAGCTGATGAGGCTTCGCGTGCTGCTGCAATTCATCGCGATCATCGTCATAATGCTGACCATCTGGGCGATCGGCAAATAGGGCGAGGCGATGGTCGTTCTCAACAGGATCTACACGCGCACCGGCGACGACGGTACCACTGCGCTCGGTAGCGGCGCGCGGCGCAAGAAGTACGATTTGCGCGTCTGCGCCTATGGCACGCTGGATGAGGTCAACGCGGTGATCGGCATCGCGCGGCTTCACGCCGGCGGCGACCGAGCGCTCGACGCTATGCTGGCGCACATCCAAAACGATCTATTCGACGTCGAAGCCGATCTTTGCCTGTCGGAGAAAGGGCCGGGCGGCGCGCGCATGACCGTCACCGACGCGCAGGTGGAGTGGCTGGAGCAGCGGATCGATGAGCTCAATGCCGATCTTGCGCCGCTGCGCTCCTTCATCCTGCCGGGTGGACGTCCGGCCGCCGCGTACCTCCACCTCGCACGCACCGTCTGCCGGCGCGCCGAGCGCATGATGGTCGAGCTCAACGACAAGCCGGGCGAAGGCGTCACGTCGGCGGCGCTCAAATACGTCAACCGGCTCTCGGATTTTCTTTTCGTCGCCGGGAGGCACGCCAACGACAAGGGAGCATCCGACGTGCTGTGGCAGCCGGGACAGAATCGGTGATCGGGGAGACCTTGCATGGTTGTTCCGATCTACGACGACAATCCCTTCGTCCAGCCGGTGAAGCCGGTCGTCACCTGGTGCCTGATCGCCGCCAACCTCGCGATCTTCTTCTACGAGACTGCAGCGAGCCAGCTCGCGTTCGATCGCCTGATCGATACCTTCAGCTTGACGCCCGCCGCCTTCATCGGCGAGGTCGGTGCGCGCGGATGGGTGCCGGCTTTCGGGACCCTGCTCACATACCAGTTCTTCCATGCCGATCTCGCGCACATCGTCGGCAACATGGTCTTCCTGTGGGTGTTCGGCGACGACGTCGAGCGGGCGCTCGGCCGCGCCCGCTATCTCGCCTTCTATCTTCTCTGCGGCGCGATCGGCGGGCTCGTGTTCGTGGCCAATGATCCGCATTCCACGATCGAGCTGATCGGCGCTTCGGGCGCAATCGCGGGCATCGTCGTCGGCTATGTGATGCTGCGCCCCTGCGCCAAGATCACGGTGCTCCTCGGCATCATCCCGCTGCGGATCAGCGCCTATTGGGTGGTCGGCTTGTTCGCAATCACCCAGTTGTGGAAACTGGGCGCCTCATCGAAGAGCGAGGTCGCCTATTGGTGCCATTTCGGCGGCATGCTGGGCGGGGCTGTGCTGTTCCCGTTGCTCAAGCCGCGGGCGGTCAGGCTGTTCCAATGCCTGCAGCCAGTGCCGGATACGGTGGTGCAGATCGGCCCCAACCCCGCCGCCCGCGCGGCGAGGCTGACCGACCTCCGTTGACACTGCAAGGCAGCGGCCATTAGGTTGCCGCGTCTTTGGCGCCTGGGGCCGCCGAGGCTGTCGTCGCGAGAGCGAATTTCATGAAAATTCTGGTGCCCGTGAAGCGGGTCGTCGACTACAACGTCAAAATTCGCGTCAAGAGCGACGGCAGCGGCGTCGAACTGGCGAACGTCAAGATGTCCATGAATCCGTTCGACGAGATCGCCGTCGAGGAGGCGCTGCGGCTCAAAGAGAAAGGCCAGGCGACCGAGATCGTTTGCGTGTCGATCGGCCCGCCGCAGGCAGCCGAGACAATCCGCACCGGGCTGGCCATGGGAGCCGACCGCGGCATCCTGGTGAAGACGGACAAGACGCTTGAGCCGCTCGCGGTCGCCAAGATCCTCAAGGCCATCGTCGAGCAGGAGAAGCCCGGTCTGGTCATCATGGGCAAGCAGGCGATTGACGACGACTGCAATCAGACCGGGCAGATGCTGGCGGCGCTCACCGGCTGGCCGCAGGGCACCTTTGCATCGAAAGTGGTGATCGAGGGCGATAGCCTTCTGGTCACGCGCGAGGTCGATGGCGGATTGCAGACGGTCAAACTCAAAGGCCCGGCGATCGTGACCACCGATCTGCGTCTCAACGAGCCGCGCTATGCCAGCCTGCCGAACATCATGAAGGCGAAGAAAAAGCCGATCGACGAGAAGACGCCCGAGGCCTATGGCGTCGACGTCGCGCCGCGGCTCGATGTGCTCAAGACCACCGAACCCGCGGGCCGCAAGGCCGGCGTTAAAGTGAAAACGGTGGGTGAACTCGTCGACAAGCTCAAGAACGAGATGGGGCTGATTTGATGACGGCGATGTTGCCCCTCAAGTCGCGGAACCGTCGCGGGCGCATGAGCGGGCATCCGGCGAACATCGAACATTCACACCCTCGTGCCATATCCCCCGCTGGTTAGGGGATCATCGGCCTGCGCGGAGCATAACATCCCAGATGGTAGGCACGTCGACATGACCACGCTCCTCCTCGCCGAGCACGACAACAAGGCCCTCAAAGACGCGACCGCCAAGGCGCTGACCGCTGCCAAGGCGCTGGGGCAGCCTGTACACGTGTTGGTCGCGGGCAAGAATTGCCGGGCGGTGGCCGAGGCCGCCGCCAAGCTCGACCGCGTGACCAAGGTGCTGCTCGCCGACGGCGCCGGCTACGAGCACATGCTGGCCGAGCCGGTGGCCTCGCTCATCCATTCGCTGGCAGGAGGCTACGACGCCATCATCGCGCCGGCGACCACCACCGGCAAGAACATCATGCCGCGCGTTGCGGCGCTGCTCGACGTCATGCAGGTCTCCGATATCGTCAAGGTGATCGCGCCCGACACGTTCGAGCGCTTGATTTATGCCGGCAACGCAATGCAGACCGTGCGCTCGAAGGACAAGATCAAGGTGATCACGGTGCGCACTTCGACCTTCCAGGCAACGGGCGCGGGCGGTACTGCGCCGATCGAAGAGGCCGCGGCCGCCGCCGATCCCGGCGTTTCCAGCTTCGTGGGCGAGGAACTGTCGAAATCGGAGCGTCCAGAGCTCACCTCGGCGAAGATTATCATCTCCGGCGGGCGGGCCATGCAAAGCCGGGAGAACTTCGCCAAATATATCGAGCCGGTCGCCGACAAGCTGGGTGCGGCGGTCGGCGCTTCGCGCGCGGCGGTCGATGCCGGCTACGCCCCGAACGACTGGCAGGTCGGCCAGACTGGCAAGGTTGTGGCGCCCGAGCTCTACATTGCGGTCGGGATTTCAGGCGCGATCCAGCATCTTGCGGGCATGAAGGATTCGAAAGTCATCGTGGCCATCAACAAGGACGAAGAGGCGCCGATCTTTCAAGTCGCCGACTATGGACTGGTCGCCGATCTCTACCAGGCGTTGCCGGAATTGGCGGCGGAACTCGGCAAGCTCGGCCGCTGACCATGGTGGCCAGCGCGACCATGGAGCCACGGTCAGGATCGGCGTAGAAGAGGCGGAAGAACATGATCGAGGTCAAAGAGCGGCCGAAGGCCCGTTCCGGCAACATGGCGTCTCAAATTCGCAAGATCGGCGTGATCGGGGCGGGACAAATGGGTAACGGCATCGCGCATGTCAGCGCGCTCGCCGGATTCGACGTCAAGCTCAACGACCTCTCCGCCGACCGGATCAAGGCCGGGATCGCGACCATCAACGGCAACATGGCGCGGCAGGTGAGCCGCGAGCGCATTACCGAGGAAGAGCGGCAGGCCGCACTCAAACGCATCACGCCGGCGGAGACGCTCGAAGCCTTGGGCGATTGCGATCTCGTCATTGAGGCCGCGACCGAGAAGGAAGAGATCAAGCGCACGATTTTCGCCAGCGTCTGCCCGCTGCTCAAGCCCGACGCCATCATCGGCAGCAATACGTCGTCGATCTCGATCACGCGGCTCGCCTCCTCGACTGACCGGCCGGAGCGCTTCATTGGCATCCATTTCATGAATCCGGTGCCACTCATGGAGCTGGTCGAACTCATCCGCGGCATCGCCACCGATGACGCGACGTTCGACACGACCAAGCAATACGTCGCAAAGCTCGGCAAGACCATCGCAGTGGCGGAGGATTTCCCCGCGTTCATCGTCAACCGAATTCTGTTGCCGATGATCAACGAGGCGATCTACACGCTCTATGAAGGGGTGGGCAACGTCGAGGCGATCGACACCGCCATGCGACTCGGCGCGCACCACCCGATGGGGCCGCTCGAGCTTGCGGACTTCATCGGGCTCGACACCTGTCTCTCGGTCATGCAGGTGTTGCACGAGGGCTTGGCCGACTCCAAGTACCGCCCGTGTCCGCTGTTGGTGAAATACGTCGAGGCCGGCTGGCTCGGCCGCAAGACGCAACGCGGCTTCTACGACTATCGCGGCGAGAAGCCGGTGCCGACGCGGTGATCAGCGCCGACCCTATCGCTCCACCGCCGCAGTGACGAGCTTTACGGCGTCCCCGCTTGCCCATTCGGCCGGGCCCGCCATCGTGCCGATCTCGCAGCCGGACGGATCGACCAGCAGCGTCGTCGGCATTCCAGCGGCACGACCCATCGTCTTGAGGTCCTGAAAAACCTTGGCGCTGGGATCGGCATAGTAGCCCAGCCGACCAACGCCGACCTCTTTGAGCCAGGCGCGCGGCTTCTCGGGATCGCGGGTGTCGATGTTGACGGCCACCACTTCGAAAGCCGGGCCGCCGAGTTTTCCCTCGAGCGCGTCGAGCGCCGGCATCTCCTTGCGGCAGGGCACGCACCAGGTGGCCCACAGGTTGAGCAGCACTGTGCGCCCGCGCCACTGCGCGAGGCGATGCTCGCTCCCCTGCGCGTCCCGGAAGGCGAGGTCGGGCACTCGCAGCGATCGTTCGGCGACCGTGAACGCGGCCACTTCCCCGCGCGCCAGTGGCGCCAAACGTTGCGCCAGCTCGACTGCGGGCGCACAGGCGGCGTCGGCCGCATTGCGCTTTAGCGTGCCGATCCCGTATACCGCCGCCAGTCCGGCGGCGACGCCGGCGATCCCGCCGGCCACGACCATGGCAAGCCGCTTCTTGGCATGGGCATGGGTGGGCGCCGTGCCTTCGGGTCCGGTCATAATCGGCGAAACCTCGGTAGCTGTGCCATGAGCAACAAGATGTGGGGCGGGCGCTTCCGCACCAGCCCCGACGCGGTCATGGAGGACATCAACGCCTCCGTCGATTTCGACCGGCACCTCTTCCGCCAGGACATTGCCGCGAGCCAAGCCCACGCCGCGATGCTCGCCAAACAAGGCATCATCACGGCCGACGATGCCCGCAAGATCGCTCACGGTCTAGACACGATCCTGTC
>JAFAHL010000758.1 GCA_019237215.1 Hyphomicrobiales bacterium
CTCCGCTGAGACCACGAGGGATCTCTTCACCCCCATCGAAGTAGGACCTCTCACGCTGCCGAACCGTATTGTCATGGCGCCCTTGACTCGAAGCCGTGCGGGCCCCGGCAACGTGCCCACCACGCTGAGCGCGCTGTATTACGCCCAGCGGGCCAGCGCCGGACTCATCATCTCGGAAGCAACTCAGGTCGCCCCCGAGGGCCAGGGCTATATCAGCACGCCGGGTATCTACAGCGCCGAGCAGGTCGCAGGCTGGAAATGCGTGACCAGTGCCGTCGATGCCTGTGGCGGCCGCATGGTGCTCCAGCTCTGGCACGTCGGGCGCATCTCCCATCCCTCCTTCCAGCCCGGCGGTGCCCTGCCGATCGCGCCGTCCGCCATTAGGCCGAACGCAAAAGCCTTCACGGCAAACGGCTTCGAGGACATCCCCACGCCACGCGCGCTTGAGATATCCGAGATCCCCGGCATCGTCGCGCAATTTGCGCAAGGAGCGCGCAACGCGCTTGCGGCCGGCTTCAACGGTGTCGAGGTACATGGCGCGAACGGATATCTGATTGACCAATTCCTGCGCGACGGCACCAACAAGCGCACGGACGCTTATGGAGGCAGCATCGAGAACCGTATGCGGTTCCTGCTCGAGGTCGTCGACGCGGTGTCCGCTGCGGTTGGTGCCGAGCGTACCGGCGTGCGCATTTCGCCGCAGAACGGGCAGAACGACATCGCCGACAGCAATCCGCAAAGCCTGTTCAACCACGTCGCCGCGGCACTGTCTGGTAAAGGTCTCGCTTATCTTCATGTGATCGAGGGCGACACGGGCGGGGCCGCGGTTCCGCCCCTTGACTATCTGGCGATCAAGCGGCTCTTCGGCGGGCTCCTCATCGCCAATAACGGCTTCGACAAAATGCGCGCCAACGAGGCCATCGCGCAGGGGCGCGCCGATCTCGTCGCGTTTGGCAAGCCCTTCATCAGCAACCCGGACCTTGTGACCCGGCTTTATCTCGATGTGCCGCTTAGCCCCCTCCATCGCGAGACCCTCTATGGCGGCGCGGAGCAGGGCTACACTGACTATCCAGTCTTGCGGACGGTGGTGACTCACGCCTGCCATGCCGACGCGGAGAGGGCTTGGGGATGAGGGCGAGTGGGTGATGCGTCCGTCAGAGGAAGGGCGTATGGGACGCAATTGAAGCTGTTGCGAAACGGGCACAGAATATTCGGGGCGGTATCCGGACGTCCGTGGAGTGCCGATGTCGAACGCTCACACCTTGCCGATCCTGATTGCGGGCGGCGGTATCGGGGGTCTGGCGGCGGCCCACGCGCTCGCGCGCAAGGGCTTTGCCGTGCGGGTGCTGGAGCAGGCGCCCGAATTCCGCGAGATCGGCGCCGGCATCCAGCTCGGCCCCAACGTCTTTCGCGCGCTCGAAACGCTTGGCCTCAAAGAGGCGGTGCTCGCCGACGCACATCGGCCGCCGGCCATGGAGATGCGCTGCGCCTTGTCCGGCGAGCGCGTCACCCGCATCCCGCTCGATGACCCGCGCTTTAGGGAAAAGTTCAAGCAGCCCTACGCCGTCACTCACCGCCACGATCTGCATTCCGTCTTCATCAACGCGTGCAGGAACAACGACCGCATCGCGCTGGAAACGGATCAGAGCGTCGAAGATTTCGAGCACGACGACACCGGCGTCAGCGTGATCCTACAGTCAGGCGAGCGCATCCGAGGCCGTGCCCTCATCGGCTGCGACGGCATGTGGTCGAAGGTGCGCGACAAGGTGGTCGGCGACGGCAAGCCGCTGGTGTCGGGCCACATCGCTTATCGCGCGGTGCTCGCGCGCGAGGAGGTGCCGGAGGATCTCTGGAGGCCGGACGTGATCTTGTGGGCTGGTCCGCGCACCCATCTCGTCCACTACCCGCTGCGCCGGGGCGAGATTTACAACCTGGTCGCCGTGTTCCACTCCAAGCGCTACGTCGAGGGTTGGAATGCGGAGGCCGATGCGCGCGAGCTCTGGGCCCATTTTGACGGCCAGCGCCCCGAGGTCCTGCGCATGCTCGAGCGCATCGAGACGTGGCGCATGTGGGTGCTGTGCGACCGCGAACCGGTGAAGGAGTGGAGCAAGGGGCGGGTCACGCTGCTCGGCGACGCCGCCCATCCCATGCTGCAATATCTGGCGCAAGGCGCTTGCATGGCCGCGGAGGACGCGGTCTCCCTCGCCGATAAGGCCGCTGAGAACCCGGACGATTTGCCCGCGGCCTTCCGCGCCTATGTGCAGGAGCGTTATCTGCGCACCGCGCGGGTGCAAATCATGGCGCGCGTCTACGGCGACTTTTACCATGCGCGCGGGCCGGCAGCGGAGCTGCGCAACCAGATGCTCGGGCCCCGCACGCCGGAGGAGGCCTACGAGGGCATGTCCTGGCTCTATAGTGGCACGTGAGGCGCTTGCGCGCGCCCGCTCGCGTGCGTTTCACAACGAGCGTTATTGCAGCCCGGCGATCGCGCGCGCGTCGCCGCTCAGCTCCAGAATATGCATGCCGGTATTGGCGCGATCGACCACGTAGATGTAGCCGCGGTCGTCGGTGTCCACGTTGTTGCTCTGGATCGCGGTCTTGCAGCGGTCCACCCCATCGACCTTGATGCAGCGCTTGTCGGTCGCTTCCGTGATCGGCGGGATGAAGTAGCCGATCTCCTTGGGCTGATACGGGTTGCGCACGTCGAGCGCGCGCACGCCGGCATTGAAGTAGGCGATGAAGGCGATCTTCTTGTAGAACACCGGCGCCATGCTCTCATTCGAGGAGTGCGAGCCGAAGCGTCCGCCGCGCTGGCAGAAATTTCCGCTCGCTTCGGGCACCGAGAAATTCGATACCACCATCGGCCTCGATTCGATCGTGACGTCGACGAAGAACACGAGCTGGCGCGCTTCCTGGCATTCATTGAGGATCTGCTCGTCCACGATCATCACGAAATCACGGACTTTGCCGTCTTTGTCGTTGGCGAATTCCGCGATCGGCATTTTCAGCATCGGGAAAACCGTGTGCGCGCCATTGAAGGGCAGCATATCGAGCTGACCGACGACCGGATAACGCAAGTTCTCCGGTGTCGGGGCCTTCGGACCGTTCAGAAGCTTCTCGCGGTCGACGATCTGCAGCACGCCGCCCTTGTTGGTGCCATAGCCGAAATACACGCGATTGCCCTGTGGGCCGGTCGAGATCGGCCCATGCAGCTCGGTCGGCACCGCGCCGGCGGAGCCGGGCTCCTGTCCAACGAGGCCGAAGTCGCGGATATGAACAGGCTTTGACGGATCGCTGAGGTCGAAGACCTGGGTCATGCGCCTCACCCGCCAGCCTTCGACGCCGGACACGAGATAGGCGATGCCGGTGTCGCACTCCCACCAGCTCTTATGGGTGTCTTTCAATCCTTCGACGATCTTGGTCAGCAGCGCGGGCTTGGCCGGGTCGGTGACGTCCCAAATTTC
>JAFAHL010000760.1 GCA_019237215.1 Hyphomicrobiales bacterium
AATTTGTAGAACCGCGAAAGCGGCGTTACCGACCGGGGGAGCGCAGCGGCCACGAGGTCATTGATGTAAGCGCGAAATCGAGAGGAGGGGCAACGTGGCTACTCCGCTTCGCGAGCGTTTGCTCGGACGTTTCGCCACACTGACCAATCGATTCCGCGTCTGGTACCAGCTTCCCTTCCTGCTCGCCATGCCGACGCTGGTCGGCCATCGCGTCAATATGCGCGAGCGCAACCTCTCGGATACCGAACGCGATCCAGCGCTGCTCAAGCCGCAAGGCGGTGACAGTCCCCGCGACCAGCGCGCCGCGGACGGCAGTTACAACGATCTCGGTTGCCCCTGGATGGGCATGGCCGGCGCGCGCTTCGGCCGCAACGTGCCGATCGGCGACACGTTTGGCGAACAGCCGCCCGATCTCTACGAGCCCAATCCACGCCAGGTCAGCCGTGATCTGCTCGCGCGCCGCAGCTTCGTGCCGGTGCCGCATCTCAGCGTTTTCGTCCCGGCGTGGCTGCAATTCATGGTGCACGACTGGCTGAGCCATGGTGGCGGCGACACCACGAAGCCGCCCCACCACCTGCCGCTGCCGCCTGGCGACGACTGGCCGCCTCCCGACATGACCATCTTGCACACACTGCCGGATGACCTGCACTCCCCCGCCGACCAGGGTCAGCCTGCCACCTAGCGCAACACCGAGACGCATTGGTGGGACGCCTCGCAGATTTACGGGTCCGACTTGGAGACCCAACGTGCCGTGCGTACCGATCCGGCGACCGGCCAATTGCGCGCCGATGGAAAGCTTCATCTCGACGCGCGCGGCCATCTTCCGGTCGATCCGAAGGGCGATGTCCCGAACCTCGAGCTTGCCGGAGTGAACGGCAATTGGTGGGTCGGCCTTTCGGTGATGCACACCCTATTCGCGCGCGAGCACAATGCGATCGTCGATCGGCTGCGCATCGACTATCCCGCGGCCGATGGCGAATGGCTGTTCCAGAAGGCGCGGCTCGTCAACGCCGCTCTCATCGCCAAGATCCACACGGTCGAATGGACGCCGGCACTGCTGAATTCGCCGGAAGGACGCTTTGCCATGCGCGGCAATTTTTGGGGCCTGCTCGGCGAGGAATATGCCCGCGCCTATGGCCGCGTCGGCAACGGAGAAATTCTCTCCGGCATCCCGGGATCCCCCACCGACCATCACACCGCGCCGTATGCAATGACGGAGGAGTTCACGGCGGTCTACCGCATGCATTCGCTGCTGCCCGACGAGTTCTCATTCCGCAGTCACCGCGACGGACGCGAGATCGCCAAACACGACTTTGCGGCGGTTACCGGCGCAGGAGTTCGCGAACTCTACACCAAGGTTCCGTACGAGGATGTGCTCTATTCGCTTGCCACCAGTCATCCCGGCGCGTTGGTACTGCACAACTACCCGCACGGGCTGCGCAGGCTGCACAAGAAGGATGACATTTTCGTCGATGTGGCGTCGACCGATGTCTTGCGCGATCGAGAGCGCGGCGTGCCGCGCTACTGCGCATTTCGCCGCCGTCTCGGCATGAGCGTGCCGAAAAGCTTCGTCGAGTTCACGACCAACCCCGATTGGCAGCGCGATCTCGCCGCCGTTTACAAATCGGTCGAGCAGGTCGATCTCCTGGTCGGCATGCATTGCGAAACGCTACCGCCCGGCTTCGGCTTTTCCGATACCGCTTTCCGCATCTTCATCCTGATGGCTTCGCGGCGGCTCAAGAGCGACCGTTTCTTCACCATCGATTTCAGGCCGGAGGTCTATACGCCGGCGGGGTTCGCTTGGGTGCAGGACAACAGTCTGCGCGCGGTGCTGGAGCGGCATGTGCCGCAACTGCGGCCGCATTTTGCCAATATCCGCAACGTGTACTTCCCGTGGGACAAATGAGGGAGCGGGGCGATGAGCCGATCGTTGCGCATCCCCGGTCTGGTCGATCTCATTCAGGCCGATGTGAGATCGGACATCCGCGGCCTCGCCATTGATACCCGGCTCGACCGCAGCTTCGACCCGCGCGGACCGCTGATCAATCGTATTCTGGTGCAGCGCATCCGCAATGTGTTGCGGATCGACGGCGTGCCGTTGCCATCGGTGGCGCCACGCGGTGATGCACAGCGCTCGCGCGCTCAGGAGATCTTGCGGCGCCGGCTCGATCCGGCGGGAGGAACGCCGCTGTGGGACGAGGAAACCATCGCCGG
>JAFAHL010000761.1 GCA_019237215.1 Hyphomicrobiales bacterium
GTCGATCGCAAGCGGCTCAGCGAGCCGTTTGCGCACGACAGCCGCGGCCGCGTCGTGGTCGATCGGCAGATCGCCGTTCAGCAGCGATGCTTTGTCGAGGTAGCCGAGCAGGAGGTTGCAATCCGTCACTGTCGGCTCGCTGCCCCCGCGGCCGTAGCACACGGGCCCGGGATCGGCGCCAGCGCTCTTCGGGCCGACGCGCAGACCTGCGGCGCGGTCAACCCATGCAATCGATCCGCCCCCGGCGGACACCTCGGCCAGATCGATCACCGGCACGCGGATGGGATGACCAGTTCCGTTCATCCAGCGGCTCATGCTTGATCCGCCGCCGACCTCGTAGTCCGGCGTCGTTTCATAATGGCCGCCGCGGATCAGGCTCGCCTTCGCGGTGGTGCCGCCCATGTCGAACGAGAGCAGATCGAGGCGACCGGTTTGGCGCGCCACCAGCGCGGCCGCCACCACCCCGGCCGCCGGCCCCGACTCCACGGCCATCGCCGGCATGGACATGGCCTCGGCCGCCTCGAGGATGCCGCCGTTCGATCCCATCACGTAGAGCGGCGGCAGCGCGCGACTGCGCGTGACGTGGTCGAGCCGCTGCAGATAGGACGCAAGAATTGGCCCGGTATAGGCGCACACTGCGGTTGTGCTAGTGCGCTCGAACTCCTTGATCTCGGGCAACACCTCCGACGACAAATAGACCGGTACATCCGGCAGCGCCGCCCGCAGCCGCGCACCGAGCCGCTGCTCATGCTCCGGGTTGAGGAAGCTGAACAGCAGCGAGATCGCGACGGCATCGATCCGCGCGGCCTTGAGCGCCGCGACCAATGCGTCGATCTCGCCTTCTGCGAGCGGGGTCACGACGGCGCCGTCAGCGCCGATGCGCTCCGTAATCTCGAACCGGCGCCGGCGCGGGATGAGCGTGGCGGGCGCGTCCTGGAACAGGTCGTAGAGGTCGGCGCGCGCCGAGCGGCGCAGTTCCAGCACGTCGCGGAAACCACGCGTCGTGATCAGCGCCGCGCGCGCCCCGGTTTCTTCGAGGATCGCATTGGTGACAACGGTGGTCGCGTGCGACAGCAGCTCGACCTCGGCCGGCGCCACCTGGTAGCGGCGCATCGCCATGTCGAGGGCACAGAGCACGCCTTCGGTGAGGTCGTTGGGGGTAGTCGGCACCTTGGCCACGCCGATATGCCCGCTCGCATCGTCGACGAGCGCCACGTCCGTGAAAGTCCCGCCGATATCGACCCCGATCCGCCAGGCCATGCCGCGTTTGCCCCTTCGGGTGGAGGATTTATTGTAGACTGGCTGTTCGATATTGCTGAGGGACTTTCAGCGGTTTGGACGGCATCTTCAGGCAGGTCAGGAACAGCCGGTTGCGATCATGACCCATATCCTCCACCGCCAGACCGGCCATTCCTATCCCGTCGCCGCAGGCGGCGAGGGCATCACCATCCGCGACGCCGCGGGGAAGGAATACATCGACGCCTCGAGCGGCGCGGCGGTGTCCTGTCTGGGCCATTCGCATCCGGATGTCTTGGCAGCAATGCGCGAACAGCTCGACAGGCTTGCATATGCGCATACGAGCTTCTTCACGACGGAGGTTGCGGAGGCATTGGCCGACGACCTCGTCGCTCACGCTCCGCCGGGCATCGGCCGCGTCTTTTTCGTCAGCGGCGGCTCGGAGGCGATCGAGGCCGCGCTCAAACTCGCGCGCCAATATTTCGTCGAACGCGGCGAGCCGCAGCGGCGATACATCATCGCGCGACGCCAAAGCTATCATGGCATCACGCTCGGTGCGCTCGCGATCGGGGGCCGAGAGTGGCAGCGCAGGCAATTCGCTCCGCTTCTGATCGAAACGCATCATGTTTCACCGGTGTATGAATATCGCGACCGCCGCGCGGGCGAGAGCCCGCAGGCCTACGGCGAGCGGCTGGCGCAAGAGCTCGAAAGCAAGATCGAGGAGCTCGGCGGCGAGAACGTCATCGCCTTTGTGGTCGAGACCGTCGTCGGCGCCACCTTGGGCGCGGTCCCCGCGGTGCCGGGTTATTTCCAGCGCGTGCGCGA
>JAFAHL010000762.1 GCA_019237215.1 Hyphomicrobiales bacterium
CTTTGGCGACGACATGCGTTCCGCCGCGCACCAGAAATCGCCCGCCGTATTTGGCGAACGCGGCGGCGTTGGCGGCGATATATTTCTTGTAGCCCTCCGGATCGGTGATCTCGACATGGGCGATCCAATAGCCCTTCGCCATTGTCACGCTCCCTCGACCACCACCATCTCCATCTCGGCCGCGCCCTGCCGCAGCGCCTTGGCGGCCTGGTACTCGGGCGAGTGGAAATAGGCGCGCGCCTTCTCATAAGTGTCGAATTCGAGCACGACGTTGCGCGCCCGCGCCTTGCCCTCGAGCGCCTCGCAGCGTCCGCCGCGCGCGAGCACGCGGCCGCCATGCGCCGCGATCGCCTTGGTTGCGGCTTCGGCATACCGCGCATAGGCGTCGGGGTCGGCGACATCGACGCGGGTGATGAGATAGCCTTTGGGCATGGGGGCGTCTCCTCGTGTTCGTTAGAGCCTGTCCTGATGAGGGGAACGCCGTCGGCTGTGCAACCGGATCGATCGTTGACACTTTGGACCGGATACATCGCTGACACTTTTGGCCACTTACGTAGCCGGTGGCTGCTGCTGTCGCGCCTGTGGACCCTGTGGGCAACGCCCAGCGTTGTCCACAAGTCCACAGGCTGGCCGCGGCTTTGCCAGCTTGCGCCGGCGCAGCCGGCCGCTCTTGTCGATGAACCCGAGCTCGACCTCGGCGTAGCGGACGCGCAGCTCGCCTTCTTCCGTCTCTTCGACCGCGACCGGTTCGCCGATCAGCGCCTCGCTGACGAAGACGAGGTCGCCGGCCCACTTGATCGCGCCGTTGGTGCGCACCCGTCGCACCGCGGCTTCGGCCGGGTAATCGGGCTCGCGCAGGACGCAAGGGTAGGCGCGCGGCGAAGCGCAATAAAGCGAGGCCGGGGTGGCGAAGTCGAGGGCCTCGTGCGGCCGTTCGTGGTTGTAGACGGCGCAGAACGCGTCAAAGGCCCGCTGCTGTTCGGCGAACGTCGCCGCAGGCGGGCTTGCGGCGTCTTCTTTCAGCGTGCGGTGCAGCCGCTCGTGCCGACCGTTCTGCTGCGGCTTGCCGGGATCGATCCGCTCGGGGCGCACGCCAAGCTTAATCCACCACACCGAAAGCCGCGAAAGCCCTCCCGCGCCCACCGAAGCGAACGGCGGCCCGTTGTCGGTGCGGATCGCAAGCGGCAGACCGAACTCGCAAAACGCCGCCTCGAACGCTTCCCGCACATGAGCCCCGTCGGGCTCCGCCACCGCCTCGCAGCGCAAGAGATAGCGGCTCCGCGCGTCGCTGATCGTGAACGGATCGCAGCGCCGTCCGTCGCCGGTGCGAAACCAGCCCTTGAAGTCGGCGCACCAGATCGCATTGGGCGCGGTCGCCGCCGCCAACGGCGAAGCAAACGGCGGACAGCGCCGCCGCGGCCGCCGCGATCGTATCAGCCCCTCCTTGCGCAACCAGTCGCCGATCGTGCTGCTGGCTGGCGTCGCAAGATCGGGCCAACCCTTGCAAAGCTTGTCGCGCAGCTTCTTCGGACCCCAGGTGGGATGGCGCTCGCGCAAAGCCAGAGCCGCCGCAACCAGTTCCTCCTCGCGCGCCCGGCCATGGCGGATCGGCGCCCGACTGCGATCCTTCAGCCCCTCGAGCCCCTCCGCCCGATAGCGCTCAACCCACTTGTAGCCGGTCTGGCGGCTGATCCCGAACTCGGCGCAAACCTCGCTCATCAGCGCCTCCTCCTCGATCGCCGCCAACACAAATCGCACCTTCTCCTCCATCGCGCAGGTCTCTCTCCATGGCATCGGCGAAGCCCTCCTCGCCGTGCACTTGACCTGTCAGCGATGTATCCGGTCCAATCCGTCAGCGATCTAACTGGATCGAACAGTGCGCCAGGCGAAGCTGGCGCGATCCAGCCGGTGGAAGTCCGGCGCAGGTAAGGGGTAGCGCCCGCCTGCTAGCGAGTGTTGCGCCACTGCCGGCGACGGCAGGGGCGAAGCGTACACAGCAATCGTGTGGGGTGTGGGATTGAGCCACGAAATCCTGAATATCGCAGGGGCCGAGCCGGTTGTTTTCGTCGAAGGCAATATGTGCGGCGCCGTCATGCGAGGCGCTGTCGCCC
>JAFAHL010000601.1 GCA_019237215.1 Hyphomicrobiales bacterium
AGATCGCCCGCAACGTACAGCAGGCGGCGAGCGCCACGCAGGAGGTGGTCCGCAACATCACCGAAGTGTCGACCGCAGCCGGCGAGACCGGCGAGGCCGCCGGCAAGCTCCTCGGCTCGGCGACCGACCTCTCCGGCCAGTCCGACCGGCTGCGCGGCGAGGTCGACACCTTCGTCGGCGCGGTGCGCAGCGCGTAACGCACCGTCCACCATCAGGCCCCCACCCCGGCCCTCCCCCGCTTGCGGGGGAGGGAGGGACCCGCGAAGCGGGAGGGTGGGGGCTTTTTTTACTCCGCCGCGGTGGGCAACGGGCGCGGGTGGAAGCTGTCGTAGAGCTCGGGGCGCTGCCACTGCGCCGACAACACCCCTTGCTTCGCGCCGCAGGTCTCGGACGCGCCGCCACCGTCGCGGCCGGCGCGCAACTCGCGCACCCGGTCGAGCCCGACCTCGACGATGCCCATGCCGGGAACCGTGCTTTCGTACAGCACGCCTTCGGGCGCCGCGACGATCGCGAGCCCGCGATCCGCGTCGCCGACGAGGTTCTGCGTCGAGACGACGAGCGCCAGGTTCTCGATGGCGCGCGCCCACAACAGGGTGCGCCAGGTCTCCCACAGCCGCCGCTTGTCGAGCCCGGCCGGCATGAAGATCAATTCGGCGCCGCGCAAGGCCAGCGCGCGGGTGACCTCGGGGACATAGACCTCGCTGCACATCGCGAGCCCGACCTTGCCGTGCGCGGTGTCGAAGACGGGGAATTCATCCCCCGGCACCCACTGGAATTCCCACGCCGGCCCACCGGTATAGATCCAGGGGCCGTTGGGATGGGTGCGGCGGTAGCGCGCGGGCGCGCGGCCGTCGGGGTAGGCCATGCAGATGAGATTGCAGGCCGTGGCGGCCGCCGCATCGATCGGCGCGATGGTCCCGAACACCACGTGAGTCTTGTGCTTCGCCGCCGCCTCGACCATGGCCGCGGTCGGATCGAACGTCGCCGGCATGCGCCAGGGTCCGGGATAAGTCTCGGGGAAACAGACGAACTGGGCGCCTTCGTCAGCCGCGCGCGCGATGGCGCGCGCCGCGTCGGCGACATTGGCCACGTCGGTGCCTGGCCGATGGCAAATCGGCTGCACTACGGCGATGCGAAAGGTCATGGCGGTTGCTCCTGCGCGACGCTCGGCGACTTATCCTAAAGTCTGGCAGGCAGATTGAAGCGGCGCCGCCGGGCGGTCAAGCAAACCGAGGCGCCCGCGACCTGTGACGAAAGACGAGCATGCCGACGATCGCGAGATTGATGGCGTTGGCGCCCACGCCGGCGGCGAAAGCCGGCGCATAGGTGCCGAAGTGATCGTAGAGCACACCCGCCAACCATCCCCCGACCGCCATGCCGCCGCCGCTGCACAACAGAAACGTCGGAATGCGCCAATAAGCCTGCGAGGCCGGGTAAAGCTCTCGGATCGCCAGAACATAGGCGGGAATGATGCCGGCAAAGCCCAAGCCGAAGGCGGCGGAGACGGTGAATAGGCCCACTTCATCCTGCGTGAACATGAACGCCGTCATCGCAACCATCTGACACGCCGAACCCGTCAGCACCGTCTCGAGCCCGCCGACGCGATCGGCGACCCAGCCCCAGAACTGACGGCTGAGGAAGGCCGTGCCCAAGAGCACCGACAGCATCGCCGCGCCATGCGACGCCAGGATGCCGAGATCGCTGCAAAACGCCGGCAGATGCGCCTGCGGCATGGCCATCGGGATGCAGCAGAAGATGCCGGCGGCGCCCAGCAGCGCGAACACGAAATTGGGTGGCCACCCCATCACGGTATTGGTCGCTGACATGGGGCCGAGCGCGCCGAAGGGCGGCAGCTTGGGCGGTGGTCGCAGAAATACCACCGCCAACGGGACAACCACGGCGACTTCGAACAGACCATAATAGAGCATGGTCTGACGCCAGCCGGCGTAAGCGATGGCACGCTCGAAGATCGGCGGCCAAATCGCGCCCGCAACGTAGCTGCCGCTTGAAATCAGCGCGAGGGCCGATCCGCGGCGGCGATCGAACCAGCGGCTGACATAAACGTAGAACGGCGCGTTCATGGCGCCGATCCCGAAAAAGCCGATGAACAGCCCCTGCCCGACATAGAGCTGCCAAGTCTCGCCCCCGGTCGACAGCGCAAGCCCGATACAAACCATTGTCGCGCCGACGATGACCGTCGCGCGCACCCCGATGCGTTCGGCGACGTAACCCATGGCGATGCCGCCGCTGCCGAAGCCGAGCCAGGCAAGCGAGGTCGCCAAAGCCGGAACCGCGCGCAGGCCGTCCGATTCGGCGGCGATCAGCTTGAGCGCCACAATGGTGATCCACGGCGCGCCGAACGACAGCGCCAGGATCACCAGCAATACAGTCGCAATGATCCAGGATGACCGGGTTTCGACGGACGGCACGCCTATGCGTTCATGCATTATTCGGCCGTGGCTTCCTCGGCGCCGCGAGGGCGACGCCATTGTGACCGGCGTGCCGCCGGCTTTTGATGCGCTGAAGCAGTCTGCCGCTACCGTCCGAGGCGACGGCAAGCCGCGCCGTTATCATCGGCGTTGGTCCTTGGGTCTTCCTATTGGGCGCGGAATTTACCGCGTTCCAGTCCGAGCGGGGAGACCTCGGAGGTGGGGACAGCCCTGTGCAAAACGCCGACGAGCGTTTGCAGAGACACGCAACAAAGGTTCGAAACCGAGCCCGGGCGCCCGGGCGACGCCGTGGACAATCACCGAATAAGGTTGTTGACCATTTGTGGATCGGCGGACGCGGGCTTGGGATATTCGGCGGTGAATGCCGGGGATCGGACGAAGGAGAGCCGAGCAATGCCCGATCCTTCGCCCATCGCCACCGCGGTCGCACGGCTCTCGAGCGACGCCTCGACCGCGCAAAAAATCGCCGATGCACTCGCCGAGAGCTTCCAAGCCGAAGAGTTCGCCACCTCGGCCTTCGAGGAAACGCCCGGACGCTGGTCGCTCGCCATCCATTTCCGCCAGCGGCCCGATGAAGCGGCCGTGCGTGCACTGATCGCGTCTGCCGCCGGCACTTGGGCGGCCCATGCGCTGACATTCGAGACGCTCGCGCCCACGGACTGGGTGAGCAAAAGCCTCGAAAGCCTCGCGCCGGTCGAAGCCGGCCGGTTTGTCGTGCACGGGGCACATCACCGCGCGCACGTGCTGGCGAACCGTATCGGCATCGAGATCGAGGCAGCGCTCGCGTTCGGTACCGGCCACCACGGCACGACGCACGGCTGCCTGCTCGCGCTCGACCGGATCGTGAAGGCACGCCGCCGCCAGCGAGACAAAAGCGCTGTCTCCACGTTGCCCCGCAAACGGCAGAGACGGGCCGTCGTGCTCGATATCGGTACCGGCACCGGCGTGCTCGCCATCGCCGCGGCCAAGGCCTTGCGTCGACCGGTACTTGCCAACGATATCGACGCCCGCGCCGTCGCAATCGCGCGCGACAACGCGCACGTCAACCGGGTCGGTGCCCTCCTGCGGGTCGTGCACGCCGCGGGCCTCCACGCCGCCCCGTTCCGCGCCCGCGCGCCCTACGGCCTGATGTTCGCCAATATCCTGCTCGATCCGCTCAGAGCGCTCGCGACGCCGATGGCGCGGCTCGTTGCGGCCAACGGACAGATCGTGCTCTCGGGTCTGCTCGCGGCCCAAGCCGGCGCCGCGCTCGCCAGCTATCGCGCCCGCGGCCTCGCGCTCGTGCGCCGCA
The DNA here is from genome assembly GCA_019237215.1 of Hyphomicrobiales bacterium. GTDB lineage: Bacteria > Pseudomonadota > Alphaproteobacteria > Rhizobiales > Xanthobacteraceae > VAZQ01. Next base: position 3,742 of record JAFAHL010000601.1, read on the forward strand.
TCACGCTCGAGGGCTGGGCGACGCTCGTTCTCGTGCGTCCGGCGCGCAGGCGCATGGCGAAACGCGCCCGCGCCGGCGTCTGACAGCATTGTGTCTGCACCAACCGGCGGCGCAGGTTCCTGCCATGCGGCGGGAGCATTGCCGGCCTGTCACCGGCTCAATAGATTGCCGCCATGTTCGAGGCCCGCTTTCAGTCGTTCGAAGATAGAGCCGAGCGCGCAGCCAGCGGACCGCGGCTTGCAGCGCTGCGGACCGAGCTGGCGCGGCGCGGCTTGACCGGATTCATCGTCCCGCGCTCCGACCGCCATCAGAACGAATACGTGCCGGCGTGCGAGCAGCGGCTCGCCTGGCTAACCGGCTTTTCCGGCTCGGCCGGGATCGCCATCGTGCTGATGGAGCGTGCGCTGCTGTTCGTCGATGGACGCTACACGCTGCAGGCGCGCGAGCAGGTGGATACCTCGCTGTTCACTATCGAGCACCTGGTGGAGACGCCCCCGGACCGGTGGATCGAGAAGAATCTCACGGCCGGCGATCGGATCGGTTACGACCCCTGGCTGCACACGGTGGAGGGCGCGGAGCGATTGGGCAAAGCCTGCGCCGCGGCCGGCGCGACGCTGGTCGCGGTCGAGCCCGACTTGATCGACGCCATTTGGGCCGATCGCCCCGCGCCGCCGCTCGGCGCGGTCACGTTGCACGATGTCCGCTTCGGCGGGGAAGCCGCCGAGGACAAGCTCGCTCGCATCCGCGCCGAGGTGGCGAAACTGCGCGCCGACGCGCTGGTCGTATCGGACCCCCACGCGGTCGCCTGGGCCTTCAACATTCGCGGCGCCGACGTCGCCCATACGCCGCTTCCGCTCGCCTTCGCGGTCGTTCCGCAGGCAGGCAGGCCATCGCTCTATGTCGACGGACGAAAGCTTTCGGACCAGGTTCGCAACCGTCTGGAAGCCCTCGCCGAGGTGCGCGAGCCGTCCGATTTTGTCGGCGCGCTCGGAGCGCTCGGCCGGCAAAAACAGACCGTGTGGCTCGATCAAGCCACCGCCGCGGACGCGCTCGCACGGCTCATCACCAGCCACGGCGGCAAGGTCACGCGCGGGGCGTGCCCGATCGCGCTGATGAAGGCCGTGAAGAACGAGATCGAGATCGCCGGCGCGCGCGCGGCGCACATCCGCGACGGCGCCGCCGTCACGCGCTTTCTCGCTTGGTTCGATCGCGAGGCCCCGCGTGGCAAGCTCACCGAGATCGACGCCGTAGCGGCGCTCGAAAGCTTTCGCCGCGACACCGGGCTGCTCAGGGACATTTCCTTTCCGACCATCGCCGGCGCGGGTCCCGACGGCGCGATCGTGCATTACCGCGTCACCAGCCGGAGCAATCGCGTCGTTGCGCCGAGTGAGTTGTTTCTCATCGACTCCGGCGCCCAATACGAGGACGGCACAACCGACATTACCCGAACCATCGCGGTCGGCGAGCCGACCGCAGAAATGCGCGACCGCTTCACCCGCGTGCTCAAGGGTCATATCGCGATTGCGCGCGCGATCTTCCCCGAGGGCACGACCGGCGCACAGCTCGACTCGTTCGCACGGCAATTTTTGTGGGCGCAGGGCCTCGACTTCGACCACGGCACCGGCCACGGCGTCGGCAGCTATCTTTCGGTGCACGAGGGTCCCGCGCGCATCTCCAAGCTCGGCACCGCCGCGCTCAAGCCCGGCATGATCCTGTCAAACGAACCGGGCTACTACAAAGCCGGGGCCTACGGCATCCGCATCGAGAATTTGGTGCTGGTGGTCGCCGCCGCGCCCGTACCCGGCGCCGAGAAACCGCTCAACGCATTCGAGACGCTCACGCTCGCACCGATCGACCGGCGGCTGATCGTGCCCGCCCTGCTCACGCCGGAGGAGACCGCCTGGCTCGACCGCTATCATGCCGACGTCGTCGAGGCGTTATCGCCGCTGCTCGACGCCGACAGCCGCGCTTGGGTCACGGCCGCCGCCCGCCCGCTCGGGCGACCCTGAATCCCCAGGGCAATCCTTTGTTCGATCCGGCCCGAAAAACACGGAGCGAGGCGCGCCGCACGCCGTGGCGGCTGCTCGCGCTGCTGATTGCGATGGCGGGGGTGGGCTCGCTCTCGCTGAATATCCTGGTGCCGGCGCTGCCGGGGCTGGCGACAAAGTTCGCCGCCGATCCCGCCAGCGTGCAGCTCGCGGTCTCGCTCTATCTCATGGGCTTGGCGGCGGCGCAGCTCGTGTTCGGACCACTGTCCGACCGCTTCGGCCGACGGCCGGTCGTGCTGGCGGGCCTGGCGCTCGCGAGCCTCGCCAGCACCGCGGCCATCTTCGCGGCAAACATCGCAAGCCTCGTGCTCGCGCGCATCGCGCAATCGCTCGGCGCCTCGACCGGACAGACCATCGGCCGTGCGATCCTCCGCGATCTTTATGATCGCGAACACGCAGCCTCCATGATCGGGCTGGTCACCTCGGTCGTAGTGCTGATGCCGATGGTCGCCCCGCTGATTGGAGGCATCCTCGACACGCTATTTGGCTGGGAGGCGATCTTCGTGTTCTCCGCCGGCGTGAGCTTCACGGTCTTCGTTTGGGCGGCGCTGGCCTTGCCGGAGACGCGCAGCCTATCCCCGATGCCAAGCCGGGAGGGTCATTTCCGCACCGACCTCGCAGCGCTCGCGTCAAGTCCCCGCTTTTTCGGCTACGCACTGTGCGTGGGGTTCGGATCGGCGCCATTCTTCAGCTTTCTCGGCGGCGCGCCCCACGTGGTGGTGACGCTTCTGGGACACACGTCGGCCGAATACGGCCTGTGGTTCTTCATTCCCTCGATCGGATTCATGGCCGGCAATTTTGCGGTGTCGCGGCTGACCGCGCGCTTCGGTATCGATGCGTTGATCTGGTGGGGGATCGCGCTGACCATGATCGGCTGTTTGCTCAACGTGTTGGTCTATGTCGCGCTCCCAGGCTGGGAGATGGCCACGATTTTCCTGCCCCAAATCGTCATCGGCTTCGGCAATGGTCTGCTGCTGCCGACATCGGTCGCCGGCGCGGTCAGCATCCGCCCGCAAGTGGCCGGCACCGCGTCCGGTGCGACCGGCTTCATCCAGATGGCGATCGGCGCCGCGGCCGCCCAACTCGGGGGGCACGTCACCGCCCATGCACCGGACGCGATGCCGATGCTGCTGCTCATGCTGATGTTCGGTGTCGCAACGGCGGTCGCGGTTTGGACGCTCGTGCGGCGCTAGTTTCCGGCGGCAGCGGCGCCGTCAGCGAGGCTGTGATGCCGATCGCACCGCCTGCAGGATGATTTGCGGCTTTATCGGGGTGCGATTGAACTCGAGGGCGAAGGAGCGCAGCGCATCGGACACGGCGTTTGCAATCACGGCCGGGGGCGCGATGGGTCCGCCTTCGCCAACGCCCTTGACGCCGAGGGGATTGAGCGGCGACGGCGAATGTTGGTGGATGAGCTGCATGTCCGGAATGTCGCACGCCGTCGGAACCATGTAATCCATGAACGAACCGGCGAGCAACTGGCCCTCGGGATCATAGTTGAATTCCTCCAACAGCGCGCCGCCGATGCCTTGAGCGGCGCCGCCGACGATCTGGCCCTCGACCAGCATGGGATTGACCACCACGCCACAATCGTGGGCGATGATGTATTTCTCGATGTTCACTTGCCCGAGTTCGATATCGACGTCCACCGCCGCCACATGCGCGGCATACGACCATGTGACCGTAGGCGGCTCGTAATAGTAGGTTTCCTCGAGCCCGGCATCGATGCCCGGCGGCCGCCCGTGATCCCAGCCGGGACGGGCCGCTCGCGCCACCGCCGCGAGCGAGACTTGGGCGCCCGGCACGCCCACGATGCCGACGCCGTCCTTGCGGAGCTCGAGGTCGCCGGCCGCACATTCCAGGAGATTGGCAGCGATGGCGAACACCTTCGCGCGCAATCGTTCGCTTGCACCGTGAATGGCCGCCGACAAGGTCACGGTGCTGCGGCTTGCGATGGTTCCGAACCCGATGGCGATCGCGGCAGTGTCGGCAAGCGACATGACCACGTCGGCGGGATCGACGCACCAGGCATCGGCCACGACCTGCGCAAAAATCGTCTCCATGCCCTGGCCCTGGGGGCAGGCGCCGGACGACACGAAGATCTTGCCGGAAGGATCGATCCGCACCATCGCGCTCTCGAACGGACCCACGCCGGTTCCCTCGACATAGCAGCCGATGCCGAGACCGAGGTAACGACCCTCATGCCGCGCCGCGCGCTGGCGCTGGCGGAACGCCGCGACGCCGCCGATCGCGTCGAGCGCCTGCCGCAGCGCCCGCGGATAATCGCCGCCGTCGTAGACGATGGGTTCGCCGTCGCGATAGGGCATGCCCACGCGATAGGGCATTTCGTCGGCCCGGATCATATTGCGCAAGCGCACTTCGGCGGGCTCGAGGCCGAGCTCGCCGGCCACGAGATCGACGATCCGCTCCATCGCAAACGCGGCTTCCGGGCGCCCTGCTCCCCGGTAAGGCGCGTTCGGAACCTTGTTGGTTGCGGCGATCCTGGCATCGATCGCGACGGCGTCGATCTTGTAGGGGCCGAGCAAATGCACCGCGGTGTTGTAGACCACGCCGGCGCCGATCGGATTCCACGCGCCGCAATCGACGATGAAATGGTCGCGCAGCGCCAGGATGCGGCCTTCGTCGTCGAAGCCCACCTCGACGTCGTGCATCTGGTCGCGCGAATGACAGGAGCACATCAAGTGCTCGCGCCGGTCCTCGATCCACTGGACCGGGCGCTCCAGCCGGCGCGCCAAGAATGGAATCAACAAGTCTTCCGGATAAACGTGTCCCTTGAGGCCGAAGCCGCCGCCAACGTCGAGCGCAACACAGCGTATGCGCGCTTCCGGAAGCTGCAAGACCGCGGCCGCCTCGCGGCGCACCCAGTGAACGACTTGGGTCGCCGACCAGATCGTCACGCAATCGGTCCGCGGATCGTGGACGCCGACGACGCCGCGGCATTCCATCGGCGCGGCGGCATAGCGGTGGTGATGGAATCGGCGTTGCAGCTTGTGCGGAGAGCGCGCGAACGCGGCGGCGATGTCGCCCTTGCCAATGGTGAAGGCGCCAATGAGGTTGGTCTGGAATTTGTCGTGGATGATCGGGGCGCCCGGGCGCAACGCCAATTCCGGGTCGACCACGACCGGTAGGGGATCGAGATCGAGGGTAACCAATTGAGCCGCATCTTCGGCAGCGTAGCGGCTGTGCGCCACGATCACCGCAACAGCCTCGCCGACATGCCGGACTTTATCGTGAGCCAACAGGGGTTGTTGGGGATTGATGAACTTGTGCTGTACGAGCGTGGTCCATTTGCTCGGCAGCGAGAGCTGCGTATCCGGTACCGGCGGCAAGAGCGCCAGCAGGTCCGCGCCGCTCAGCACGCAGGCGACGCCCGGCGCCACGGCGGCGCGCGACAGGTCCACGCCGCGGATGCGCGCGTGCGCGACCGGGCTTCTGACGAAGGCCGCGTGCAACATCTGCGGCAGGTCGAGATCGGCGATGAATTGTCCACGGCCGGTCAGCAGGCGGTGATCCTCGCGGCGCGGCATGGAGCGGCCGACGAAAGACGTTTTGTTGGGAGGGTTCATTCGCGAAGGGTCATTTCGGTGCATTGAATTCCGCTCATTCCCGCGAAAGCGGGAATCCAGGAGAAACTGGGTCCCCGCTTTCGCGGGGACGAACGGACATTAACAAGCGTCGCAGTTCGGGCCATATGCGATTCCATATGAGCGGAGCACTGCTACGAGGGGCTGTGGCCTACCAGGTCGAACCACTCGTCTTCGCTCAGCACCGCCACCCCGAGGTCCTTGGCCTTGCCGAGTTTCGAGCCTGCGCCGGGACCCGCCACCACATAGTCGGTCTTCTGCGACACCGAGCCCGCGACCTTGGCGCCAAGGCGTTCGGCCATGGCCTTTGCTTCTTCGCGCGTCATCTTCTCGAGCGAGCCGGTAAAGACCACCGTTTTACCGGCCACCGCCGAATCGGCGGTCGGCTTCTCGGCATCCAGTATTCGCACCTCTTTAGTGAGTTGCTCGACAATATCGCGATTGTGCTCCTCGCCGAAATAGGCGGCGATGCTGTCGATCACCGTTTCACCGATCTGGTCGAGATTGTCCATCTCGGCCCGCGTCTCGGCATCGCCTCTGGCTATGTTCAGGCAGGCATCGTGGAATGCCTGCCATGATCCATAGCCGCGCGCGAGCGCCCGCGCGGTCGTCTCGCCCACGTGGCGCATGCCGAGTGCGTAGATGAAGCGCTCGAGCGCAATCTCCCGCCGCGCCGCGATCGCATTGAACAGGTTGCGGACCGACAATGCGCCGAAGCCTTCCTGCTCCTCGAGCTTGATTTTCGAATTGCGCGCTTCGAGCGTGAAGATG
>JAFAHL010000216.1 GCA_019237215.1 Hyphomicrobiales bacterium
TCGCCTGCTTCAAGAACCCGTTCATCCTCGTTCTCGTCGTCCTCGCGATCATCCAATACGTCACCAATCCGGACGACCTGCGGCCGGTCATCATCGTCAGCGTGATGGTGGCCATCAGCGTCGGGCTGCAGTTCTGGCAGGAGTACCGCTCGGCTTTGGCGGCGGAAAAGCTCAAAGCGCTGGTGCGCACCACGGCCACGGTGTTGCGCCGTCCCAGCGCCGATGCGCAAGCCGAGCCTCGCGAAGTACCCATTGCAGAACTGGTTCCCGGCGACCTGGTGCGATTATCTGCCGGCGACCTGGTTCCGGCCGACGTTCGGCTGATCGCTTCGCGCGACCTTTTCGTCAGCCAATCCGCGCTCACCGGCGAGGCCTTGCCGGTCGAGAAACTCGACACGGCCGCTGCGGCCATGGAGAAGCCCGCGAGCGGCGCGGGCGCCGGCAGCGCCGGCGTGCTCGACTGTTCGAATATCTGCTTTCTCGGCACCAACGTGGTCAGCGGCACCGCGACTGCGGTCGTGATCGCGACCGGCGCTCGCACCTATTTCGGATCGCTGGCGAAGGCGATCGTGGGCAAGCGCGCGCAGACGAGCTTCGAGCGCGGCGTCAACAGCGTGAGCTGGGTGCTCATCCGCTTCATGCTCATCATGGTGCCCGTGGTGTTCGTGATCAACGGCTTCACCAAAGGGGATTGGCTGCAGGCGTTCCTGTTTGCCGTCTCGGTCGCGGTCGGTCTCACGCCCGAAATGCTGCCGATGCTGGTGAGCGCCAATCTGGCGAAGGGGGCGATCGCCATGGCCAAGCGCAAGGTCGTGGTGAAGCGCCTCAACGCCATCCAGAACTTCGGCGCGATGGACATTCTCTGCACGGACAAGACCGGCACCCTCACGCAGGACCGGATCATTCTCGAGCATCACATCGACGTCTCCGGGAAAGAGGACATCGATGTCCTCGATCTCGCCTGGATCAACAGCCACGACCAAAGCGGGCTCAAGAACCTTTTGGACGTTGCCGTCATTAAGTTCGCGCGAGAGCACCGCGGTGTCCGCGCCCCGCAGTTCTACAAGAAGGTCGACGAATTGCCGTTCGATTTCGTGCGCCGTCGCATGTCGGTGATCATAGAAGACATTCATGGCAATCACGTGCTGGTGTGCAAAGGCGCGGTCGAGGAGACGCTCGCAATTTCTGCTTTTGTTCGCAGCGGTAAGGAGCTCGTGCCGCTCGATAATGCAAAACGTCGGGAACTGATGGCGATGACGCGCGAGTACAACGAGGACGGCTTTCGGGTCATCGGCGTTGCGACGCGCCAGTTTCCGCGCGGTGCGACCAAGGCTCAATACACCATGAGCGACGAGCAGCAGCTGGTCTTGCGTGGGTTCCTCGCATTTCTCGATCCGCCGAAGGAAACGGCCGGTCCGGCGATCGCGGCGCTGCGCGATCACGGCATCCAGATCAAGATTCTCACCGGCGACAACCCGGTCGTCACGCGCAAGGTCTGCCGCGACGTAGGCCTCGAGATTGGCACCCCGGTACTGGGAAGAGATATCGAGGACCTCGACGACACAAAACTTCGCGATCTCGTCGAACAGACGACGGTCTTCGCTAAGGTCTCGCCGCTGCAGAAAGCGCGCATCATCAAGACGCTGCAGGCGAACGGCCACACCGTCGGCTTCCTCGGCGACGGGATCAACGATGCCGCGGCGCTGCGCGACGCGGATGTCGGCGTTTCGGTCGACACGGCGGCGGACATCGCCAAGGAGTCGGCCGACATCATCCTGCTCGAAAAGAGCCTGCTCGTGCTCGAACAGGGCGTCATCACGGGCCGCGAGACCTTCGGCAACATCATCAAATATTTCAAAATGACGGCGAGCTCGAACTTCGGAAACATGTTCAGCGTGCTGGTGGCCAGTGCCTTCCTGCCGTTCCTGCCGATGATGCCGCTGCATCTGGTGATCTTGGATCTTCTCTATCATCTCTCGCAGGTCGCGATCCCATGGGACCGGATGGACAAGGAGTATCTGCAGCAGCCGCGCAAATGGGACGCCAGCGATATCGCGCGCTTCATGATCTGGATCGGCCCGATCAGCTCGATTTTCGACATCACGACCTACGGCCTGATGTGGTTCGTGTTCGGCGCCAATAGCCCCGAGCACCAGTCGCTGTTCCAATCGGGCTGGTTCATCGAGAGCCTGCTGTCGCAGACGCTGATCGTGCACATGATCCGCACGCACAAGATACCGTTCATCCAGAGCGCCGCCTCGCCGCCGGTGCTGCTCGTCACCGCAGCGGTCATGGCGATCGGAATTTTCTTTCCGTTTTCGCCGCTCGGGGCGAGCGTCGGCATGCAGCCCTTGCCCTTGAGCTATTTCGCCTGGCTCTTCGTCACGCTGCTGAGCTACTGCGTGCTCACCCAAGTCATCAAGACGATCTACATCCGCAGGTTCGGAAAATGGCTGTAACCGCGATGGCCGCACCGAAGGCAAGGATCAACACGCGCAGGCGCACCATGGCGAGGATCGAATCGGTCGGGTCCGCCTTCGACGCGGCGCGCGGTTGGGCGGCATGTGCTATGTTTGGGTTCGCGTCCTGGATACTACGCGGCAGCATCGGGCTTTACGAACGGCATAGAATTCCACCCATCGCTCTGCGCACGGCTCTCGTGATGGTCCGAATCATGGAGCGATCGGCGCGAACGGCGCTGTTCGGACACCGGTCACTCCGTGGTCGCA
>JAFAHL010000661.1 GCA_019237215.1 Hyphomicrobiales bacterium
CATCGATCCATGACCGCTTCCCTGCTCACCGCCGAAGTCGGCGCGACGCGGCTCGAAATCTGCGTCGCGGACATCACCACGCTCGCGGTCGGGGCCATCGTCAACGCTGCCAACCGAACGCTGCTCGGCGGCGGTGGCGTCGACGGCGCCATCCATCGCGCCGCCGGACCTGAGCTTCTCGCCGAATGTCGCACGCTCGGCGGTTGCGACACCGGTTCCGCCAAGATCACCCGCGGCTATCGCCTCAAAGCCAAACACGTCATCCACGCCGTCGGCCCGGTGTGGGGCGGCGGTGGCAAGGGCGAGGAGGACTTGCTCGCGTCCTGCTATCGCACGGCGCTCGCGCTCGCAGCCGCGCAGGGCTTGAGCTCGATCGCGTTTCCCGCCATCTCGACCGGCATCTATCGTTTTCCGCCGGAGCGCGCGGCACGCATCGCCGTCGGCAGCGTGGCGGCGCAGCTCGCGCATGCGCCGCGCGGCCTCACGCGCGTCGTCTTCTGCTGCTTCTCGCCGGATGCTGCCGAGCATCACACGCGCGCGTTCACCGAGCTTGGGCTGGCGTGACGCTCGGGCGCTCCCTCGCGATGTCGACGAACGCCTACGCCGTTACGGCATGCTCACTCGCCACCGCGGCGCAGCCGATCAGGCCGGGTTCCTCGCAGGTGATGAGGAGCGTCGGGATCGCCTCCAGCAGCCGCTGGTAGGGCGGGTGCGCCTCGAAGGCGGCGCGGAACTGCGGCTCGTCGAGCAGCGGCCCAAGCCCGCTCGCGACCCCGCCGGCGATGTAGACGCCGCCGAGCGCCTTGAAGGTAAGCGCGAGGCCGCCGGCAAAGCGCCCGAGCAAGCGCACGAACAGTCGCGCCGCCGCCTGCGCGGAAGGCTCGCGCGCCAGCGCGCTCGCGGCAATGGTCTCCGCCTCGTGGCAGGCCGCGCGCGGGTCGAGCGCGAGCGCGAGCCGCACCAGACCGGGGCCGGACAGCACCGCCTCGGCGCTGACCGTCCCGCACTCCTGGCGAAGCCGCGTGAACACCTCGATCTCGTCCGCCGCCTGCGGCCCGAACGAGGCATGTCCGCCCTCGCTCGCCACCACGTGCCAGCGGCCGTCGGCGGGCAAGAGCGCCGCCACCCCGAGCCCGGTGCCGGGGCCGAGCACGACCTTGACGCCCGCGCGCGCCGCGACCGGCTTGCCCAGCGGCCGCGTCTGCGCTGCGCCGAGCTGCGGCAGCGCCCAGGCGATGGCCTCGAAATCATTGAGCACGCGGAGCTTCAAAAATCCAAAGCGCTTGGCGAATTCGCGGCGCCGGAAGCGCCAGGTCGTCCGATTGGTGAGCGCGATCTCCTCGCCGTCGATCGGGCCGGCCACGGCGATCGTCGCCGCGCGCGGGCGCGCGCCGGTCTCCTCGAGGTAGCGCGCAACCGCCGCGTCGAGGTCGGCGACCGTGTCGTTCTCGATCACCGACATGCGCGCGGGCGCGCCGGCCGAATTGGCGAGCGCAAACCGGCTTTTGCTACCGCCGATATCGGCGAGAAGAGTCGTACGCATCGCGGCTACCCCCGATTGATAACCATCTCCTAGCCAACGGGTTGCCGCATGGGCAAGCCGGAACCGCAGTTTTTCCGTGCTGCAGTTGCTCAATACGACCGCGGCAGGCCAAGAACGTGCTCGGCGAGGTAGGACAGGATCAAGTTGGTCGAGATCGGCGCGGTCTGATAGAGCCGCGTCTCGCGGAACTTGCGCTCGACGTCGAACTCCTCGGCAAAGCCGAAGCCGCCGTGGGTCTGCAGGCACATGTCGGCCGCCGCCCAGGAGGCATCGGCGGCAAGCAGCTTCGCCATGTTGGCTTCGGCACCGCACTCGCGCCCGGCCTCATAGAGGGCGGCGGCCGCGCCCACCATCAACTCGGCCGCGCGCATCTGCGCATAGGCGCGCGCAATCGGGAACTGCACGCCTTGGTTCTGGCCGATTGGGCGGCCGAACACGATCCGCTCCTTGGCATAGCCGGTGGCCTTGGCGATGAACCACTTGGCATCGCCGATGCATTCCGCCGCGATTAGGATGCGCTCGGCATTCATGCCGCTCAAAATGTAGCGGAAGCCTTGACCCTCCTCGCCGATGAGGTTTTCCGCCGGAACGCGCAGATCGTCGAAGAACAGCTCCGTCGTCGCGTGGTTCATCATGGTGCGGATCGGGCTGATGCTGATGCCGGTGCCTTGCGGGAGCCGCATGTCGACGAGAAAGACCGAGAGGCCGTCGCTGCGCCTGGTGACCGTTTCGCGCGGCGTGGTGCGGGCAATGAGCAGGAGAAGATCGGAATGCTCGGCGCGCGACGTCCAGATCTTCTGGCCGTTGATGACGTAATGGTCGCCCGCGCGCACGGCGGTGGTGCGCAGGTTGAGCGTGTCGGAGCCCGATGTCGGCTCGGTGACGCCGAAGGCCTGCAGCCGCAGTTCGCCCGACGCGATCGCCGGCAGCCAGCGCGCCTTCTGCGCCGCGCTGCCGTGCCGCAGCAGCGTGCCCATGGTGTACATCTGGGCGTGGCAGGCCGCGCCGTTGCAGCCCGACGCCTGGATCTCCTCCATGATGGCCGCCGCGGCCGTCATGCTCAGCCCGCTGCCGCCGTGTTCTTCCGGGATCAGCGCGGCGAGAAAGCCAGCCTGCGTGAGCGCCGCGACGAATTCGGTCGGATAGGCGCGCTCGCGGTCGAGCGCGCGCCAATATTCGCCAGGGAACGTGGCGCAGAGCGCGCGGACGGACTCGCGGATCTGCGCGAGGTCCTCGTTCGCGGCATTGAGCTCGGCTTGGGCCATCGGTTTCAAACCGCACTCACCATCGTCCCCGCGTCGGTGCGGCTTTCGCACGCGATTGGGCCGCCGCATCCTCGCGCGCGAGCTTACACCGGATCCCACGAGAACACGTCGCTCGAACGCTCGAGCGGCGTGAACGAAGGGCCGAGCGCGCCCTTGAGCTGCTGGGCGATGTTCTCCGGGGTCCAGCCGTCGGAACGATGGATGCTGCGGACCACGCGCGGCTGATTGAACAGGAAAATCTCGTTGTTGCGCACGCCGAAAATCTGTCCGGAGATCCCCTCGGCGCGGTCGCAGGCGAGATAGACCGTCAGCGGCGCGATTTTTTCCGGCGTCATCTGCTGCATGCGTGCGACCCGCGCCTTTTCCTCCGGCGTCTCCGTCGGGATGGAATCGATCATGCGCGTCCAGGCGAACGGCGCGATGCAGTTCGAGCGCACCTTGAAGCGCTGCATGTCGAGCGCAATCCCGCGTGAGAGGCCGACGATCCCGAACTTGGCCGCCATGTAATTGGCCTGGCCGAAATTGCCGACCAGCGCCGAGGTCGACGTCAT